>JAUWQS010000067.1 GCA_030610915.1 Pseudomonadota bacterium
CCCTCCCAAGGAGACCATGCCCAACTTTCACCTCCGCCTTCCTCTGATGAGTTGTGATCCTGCAGCCGGGGCCTATGCCCTGGATGTCTTCAAGAGGCATGAGAAGAACCTTTCCATCCTTAAATCCCACGACCTCGGCAGCAAGCGGCAAACCGATGCCTGCCGGATAAATATGGCACATCTCGCCAACAGAAGCGCCAGGACCATGTCCTTCCACCACAAGACCAATAATCTCACTCACCTTGCCGCTAACTCCGATAGGATTTATTTCATCCAGAATCCGGTGATATCTTTGAAAATCTATATTCATCATAACTACTCACCCTCACCCCAGCCCTCCCATCGAGGGAGAGTGGACATCTCATTTCTTATTTCTCATTTCTCATTTTAATATTTTTATTTTGCCGCCTCTTGCTGCAGCCCGGCCTTAATCTCACTCAACTGGTGATCCAACCTGGCATCCACCTCTCCGGACAACGTTTCTATTACAGCGCCTCCCTGCTCAATGCCTTCGTCCTCTTCAAAAGCAACATTCCTGATGCCGTCAAAACCCCGCAGTATCTCCGGCTTGACTTCCATCATGCAGGCATAATCCCTCGGATTTAATCTGATCTTTATCTCATCTTTGTCGAGAATGTTTTTTACTGCCGCTCTCAGCACACTCAAAATTACACCCTTCTCCGTTGAGACCTCTTGATGAATAACCTTCTCAGCTATGGAAATGGCAAGATTCAGTATCTCTTCTTCCGAGTCCTTCAATATCCTCTCTTTTGACTCGCTCAATTCCTTAATTAAATTTGCAAAGGCAGTCAGTGTCGAAGATAGCTTTCTTTTTTCAATTTTTAGACCCTCTTTCTTCCCCTTTGAGAAACCCTCTCTATGGGCATTTTCTCTCTCAATTTCCATCCTCTTTTCAACTTCGTCGTGAACGGCCTCAATCCCGGATATATTGCCGCCATTGCCATTTCCCCCCGGTTCAAAGTCAGCTTTGACAAACTCACTCGACATGTTCTCTCTCGGGGGCGCCGGGTTTACATACCTTGATTTTATAATCCTGTCAGACAAATTTATCCTCCTCAGCGCCACGTTTAATTACGATCTTGTCTTCGCCTTCCAGCCTTTTCACTATATCAAGAATGCTCCTCTGGCTATTTTCTACTTCTGACAACCTTGTGGGCGGCATTAGTTCTATATCCTCTTTGAGCATCTCTGCGCCGCGCTTCGTCATATTTCCGTAAACCTTCTCTCTCATTTCTTCATCGACTATCTTGAGGGCGCGGGCCAGATCTTCACTGCTGATCTCTCGCAGCAGCTCCTGCATATCCCTGTCGTCGAGAGCGAGGACATCCTCAAAGGTAAACATGAGACTGCGTATCTCTTCAGCCATGTTCGGATCAATCTCATCGAGTGATTCCATAATTGTGGCTTCACTTTCCCTGCCCAATAGATTCATAATTTCCGCTGCCATGCCGACTCCCCCCACCTGTTGATCGGCGGTGGTGCCACTGATAAATATCTCTGTTTCGAGCGTCTGGGCTATCTCTTTAATAACTTCATGGGGAACGCTTCCGAGCGTCGCCATTCTCTTCACAATCTCGATCCGCATCTCAGCCGGAAATTTCTCCAGCGCCTCGGCAGCCTGCTGTCTTTTGAGGTGCGCAAGTATCAGGGCTATTGTCTGGGGATGTTCCATTCTCGTGAAATCCACCAGTATTTTGGGATCAACTTTGCTTAACCTTTTGCTTATGGGATTTTCTAAATTCCTGTGTCCTTCAACTTCAATCTTATTCAATATACCCTGTGCCTTTTCCTCCCCAAGCGCCCTGACAATAATACTCTCAGTTACATTGTCCTGCATTGCCAGTATGCGACCCTCCTCACTTGCAAGTTCACAAAACTCCCTGGCAATAATATTGACCTCCCTGCCGGATATTTTGGCGTTGGATATACGCTTCATCTGTTCACCGATGCGGGAAATCTCCACAGCCGTGAAATTCTTCATTATTTCCGCCGCCGTTTCTTCCTCCAGGGTTAAAAGGAGCAGCGCCGCTTTCTCTTCGTTGATCATTTTTTCGCTATCCTTTTCAGGGTTTACAGTTCACTGTTCACGGGTTCAGGGATTGATAGCTTTTAACCTCTGAACCTTTGGAACGGGGACGAACTAACTTGCCCCAAGCATAAATATAAAAAATTTTGATACTTGTAGGGGCAACCCCCAGTGGTTGCCCAGCATCGTATGGTCAATTTGTAATCGGGCAGGCACAGGGGCCTGCCCCTACGGTTCCTGTTTAAAATATTTTGCGCTAAAAAAATCATCACCTGAAGCTGTAATGTATACTTGGGAAAGTTATTTCATCCTCGTTTCTCTGAACCTCTGAACCAACAAGGTCTGTACTACAACCAGTTTCTCAATAGTTCCGCAACGTTCTTTGGATTGGTCACGGCCATCTGTCGAACCGCTTCCGCTTCGGCAAATTTCTTAATCTCAGGTTCGGCTATTCTCAGAGGCGGTTTTTCTCCTTCCACTTGCGCGGGTGAGCTCTGCGGCAATTCCCTTCTTGGAACCTCCATCCCCTTTGCCACTAACATCCTGACCACAGGACGGAGAACAAACATCACAATCATTATTAGCGCCACGAGCAGGATAAGATATTTAATCAGCGGAAAAAATACTGCCATTTTATCCAACCATGACTCCTCTTCGACAGGCAGCGTCTCCAATACGGCTCTTTCGAAGGGAATATTTGTAACAATAACCTGATCGCCCCTTTCTGAATCAAAACCGGAGGCCTTTTTTACAACATCTTCCAGAACCGCCACCTCTTTTTTGGATCTTGGCTGATATGTAAGCATGCCCTCCTTATCTCTGGCATAAATACCATCCACGAGAACGGCTATCGACAATCTCTTTATCTCTCCCACCGGCATAACCGTTTTATTTACCACCCTGTTTATTTCGTAATTAATTACCTCCTCCGTTTTTTCCCGCCTAAGAGCTTCAGCCGCAGCGCTCTCCTTTACGGTTGGGCTGACAGTGCTTTCTCCCCCGGCGCCTGGACTGCCTGTCTTTTCGGTCTGTCGCTGCATACTCCTGACAACCGGCTCTTCCGGATCATAAAGTTCTTCGGTCTTTTCCACCATCCGAAAATCCAGGGCTGCGGATACCCGAACCACCGCCTTCCCCTTCCCCACAACCTTTTCCAGCATGGACTGAATTCTGTAAGATAATTCTCCCTCGATATTTCTCTGGCGCTCCGTCTGGGATGCCGTCATTCTCGCCACTTCCGATCCGCCCTCCGTTCGCGACAAGATATTCCCGCCATTATCGACCACCATCACATCGGAAGGCATCAGTCCCTCGATGCTGCTTGCCACGAGATATGTTATTCCATCTATCTGGGATTCCTGCAATCCTCTCCCCGATTTCAGTTTCACAACTATTGAAGCGGTCGGTTTTTTTTGTTCCTCAACAAAGAGGGATCTTTTCGGCATAACTATATGCACCCGGCACTGCTGTATTTCGTTTAGTCCTTTGATGGTGCGTGACAGCTCTCCCTGGAGAGCCCTCTGGTAATTTAGATGCTGAACAAATTCTGTAACGCCAAAATTTTTTCCGTCAAAGATCTCAAAGCCAACCTCTCCATCCCGGGGCAGCCCGGAAGCAGCTAATTTTAATCTTATTTCTGAAACTTTATCAGAAGGAACAAATATGGAATTACCCGCGGGTGACAGTCTGTAGGAAATCTTTTTCTCATCCAACATAGCAACGATACCCCCCGCATCCTCAGTGGAAAGATTGGAAAAGAGCACACGGTATTCCGTTTTATTAACATACCAGACCAGTATCACTATACTTAATAAGGTAATACCGGCGGCGGTCAGGACGGAAAACAGTCTGGATGGAGGGAGCGTCTTAAGCCCCTTCAATATCTGGGTAAAAGCCTGCGACAAGGAATTCATGTTTAGTTCTTCTCCCGATGTAACTACTCAGGTTCAAGGTTCAGTGGTCAGTGATCAGTGGTCAGTGGTCATAGCTTTGAACCTTTGAACCTTTGAACCCTATATTACCAGATTATTACAGGATGTTATGAAATTATTGGGGTAGAATATTATAAGGAAACTCCCTTACACCTGCATCCTCATAACTTCCTGGTATGCTTCTAATATCTTATTTCTCACCGTCATCATCGCTCTGAAAGAAATATCCGCCTTTTCAAGCGCAACAATCGCCCCATCGATGCTTCCGGTCTTCTCCAGTTGGACTTTTGCAATCGCATTGTCAGCATCCGTCTGCAACTGATTTATCTCACCCATTGCATCTTTAAGGGCGGCTCCAAATGATTCTGTGCTCTTTGAATCTCCACCAACAGGTCTTACATCCGGCGTCAATCCCGGTGTCACATTGCCCTGAATCGATGATATATCAATCATCTTCTGAGTACCTCCCTGTTTTTCAGTGGTCAGTGGTCAGTGGTCAGTGGTTGATAGCTTTTAACCTTTGAACCCTTGAACCTCTGAACCCTAAACACTGACCACTGACCCCTGAACCCTTGAACCACTGAACCGTTCCTACTTCCCCATCTCGAGTGTCTTGAGCGCCATATTTTTTGTGGCGTCAAAGGCCGTCACACACGCTCCATATGCCCTGTTGGCCATGATCATATCAGCCATCTCCGTCACAACATTGACATTTGGCATGGCCACATAACCATCACTGCCGGCATCAGGATTTTGGGGATCAAAAACCCATTTAATGCCGTCTCTATCCGCAATGATCCCATCAACCTTCACCATTCTCAAGGCATCTCTGAGCTCCGTTTTGAAACCGTCACCCGCAGGCTCCGCTGAAAAGACGATGACTCTTCTCTGGTATGGGCCCCCTTCCGGGGTTCGCGTCGTGCTCACATTGGCAAGATTGCTTGTAATAACAGCCATCTTTGCCCTTTGAGCCGCAAGTCCCGATCCACATATCTTAAAAGTGCTGAACAATTCCATATTATTTCCCCTCCCTCAATGTATTTTTTATACCCCTAAATTTCCTTGCCAACAATTCAACCGTAAGGTTATACTTAAGATGATTTTCGGCAAGTTTTGCCATCTCTTTATCGATATTCACCCTCTCCCCACAGCTTACAACCTCGGAGTCGATGCCATTGGAAGTCATCGAATTTAGGGAAAGATGTCTTGTGTCTGTCTTCGTAACAGTTAGTTTACCCCCATTGCCCAACGCCAGACCAAGTTCTTTTTTGAAGTCGATATCCTTCGGCCTGTAACCCGGCGTATCCAGATTCGCCACATTGGAAGTGATCAATTTATGTCTATTCGATCTGAAATCGAGCATGGTCGATAACATATTTATCGTTTTACTGAACAGTACCTCCATAGGACCTCCCTCCACTTGGGCAGTGGTTAGTGGTTAGTGGTCGGAGATCAGTGGTTAGTGGTCAGTGGTCAGTGGTCAGTGGTCGGAAAATACTGTTCACTGTCCACTGTTCACTGTCAACTGTTCACTGTTCACTGTTCACTGTCCACTGTCCACTGTTCACTGTCCACTGTTCACTGTCCACTGTTCACTGTCCACTGTTTTTTTACCTACAGTCTACAGCCTGATTGTTATACTCGTTAAGTTTATTGCGTATGGTTCGAACGCTTATTCCTAAAATCTTTGCCGTTTTTGTCCTGTTACCACCCACTCTTTCAAGGGTGTCAAAGATGAGGTTCCTTTCCGTCTCCCACAGGGTAGAGGGAGCAGGATTTGATTCCATCCCTGAGTGGGAGTGGCGACTATTTTTCACATCATCATCGAGATAGAGGCTCTCCGGCAGTATCATCCCATTCTCACCTAACAACACCGCTCTGTCGATCACATTTTCCAGTTCTCTGACATTGCCGGGCCAGTGATAACTCTTTAGCATGAAGAGCGCCCCGGAAGATAATTCAGGTTTGTCCTTCCCGTTAAGCCGGCTGTACTTAGAGATAAAAAAGCTGCTCAAAAGCTCAATATCGTCATCTCTTTCTCTCAGCGGGGGTATCCTTACAGGTATCACATTCAGGCGATAATATAGATCTTCCCTGAATTTTCCCTCCGATATCTGTTTTTTTATATCCGAGTTTGTCGTTGCCACAATCCTCGCATCCACGGATATGGAGCCTTTTCCGCCCAATCTGTCAATCTCCGACTCCTGAAGCGCCCGAAGGAGCTTCGCCTGAAGATGGATATCCAGCTCGCCGATCTCATCAAGCAGCAATGTCCCTCCATCAGCAAGCTCAAATTTTCCCGGCCTTCCCTGGATTGCGCCGGTAAACGCTCCCTTTTCATATCCAAACATCTCACTCTCAAGCAGATCGTGCGGAATGGCGGCGCAATTCACCGCAACATAGGGCATACTCTTCCTGTCACTGTGGTGGTGAATGTACCGGGCAAACAATTCCTTGCCTGTGCCGCTTTCCCCCTGGATCAAGACACTCGACTTGCTCTTTGAGACATTTTTCAATAATTCGATGATAGACAGCATATTTTTATCTCTGGTAACTATCTCCCTGCCGGGAAGATATTCCAGTTCATTCCCGTTCCCATTTCCACCATTTTTCCCTAAAGAACGCCTGACAACTGCTTCAATATCTTCCAGCGAAAAGGGTTTCATTATGAAGTCGGAAGCGCCTTCCTTCATCGCTTCAACGGCTGTATTTACTGTGCCATAAGCGGTTATTACTATGACATGTGTCATGGGAGAAATCTTCCGAACTTTTCGGAGCACTTCCATTCCGTCAATCTTCGGCATTCTCACATCGGTTATAACCATCTTGAAGCTGTACATCTCAACCTTTTTAAGGGCGTCCGCTCCGCTAATTGCGGTATCCACATCATATCCACAGCTCATCAGGGATTCCGAAAGAGCTATCCTCATCGCAGGATCATCATCCACTATCAGGATTGGTTTTGTTTCCATAGTTCATGACTCCACAGTTCAGGGTTCAGGGTTCAGTGTTCAGGGTTGATAGCTTTTAACCTCTGAACCTTTGAACCGTTTTCACAGGGAAAGACAATACTGAAAACGGTTCCGCCACCTCTTCTATTCTCCACGTCTATAAGACCCTTGTGCATATCAACGATATTATGAACGATGGCAAGACCGAGTCCTGATCCACCTGCTCTTGTGCTGAAAAAGGGATCGAATATCCTTTTCACGTTTTCCGGCTCTATGCCGGCTCCGGTATCTGAAAATCTTATATCGAGCGTATGATCGGAAAAAACGGTACTGATATCAAGATGCCCACCATCCGGCATCGCCTGCAAGGCATTCAGTATAATGTTCAAAAAGACCTGCTTCAGCATCTCAATATCCCCTTCGATGAAGGGTTCAACATCCGCATATTTTAGAGAGAGAGTCACATCTTTCTGCTCAATTATCTGCTCAGAGAAAAAAATGATCTCTTTCAATACATCGTGAAGATTGACGCTCGCAATTCTTGGATTCCGGTTCCCGGCAAACAACAGGACATTTGATATCCTGTTATCCATATTTTTCACGGAGGTTATAATATGTGACAACATCCGCCTGTCTTTCTCATCTTTGAGACCCTTTCTCAACAGAGACGCAAAGAGTTCTATGCTCCCTAAGGGATTGCGTATTTCATGGGCGATATTTGCCGCCATCCCGCCCATTGCGGAAAGCTTCTCTTTTCGCTTTGCGAT
>JAUWQS010000149.1 GCA_030610915.1 Pseudomonadota bacterium
AAGAATTTAAAATGATTACGAAAGTCCGAAAATTACGAAATAACTGCGTGGAAACAGGAAATGGGAGAAAAATACCGGTGATGATCCGCGTAGATCGGTGGCTGAATAGTTACCACTGATGTTTAATACTTTATGGAAAAACACCCCGTTTTTATCAAGGAGCAGAAATATGAGTGTAGAGAAAAGTACAGGAGAAAAATTCAGCGGAGTTGCCAGGTATGTTCTGGATGAGGAGCTTGCACAGATAGTCAATATTACAATGGCTCTGGAGATGCCGCTGCTTCTTAAAGGAGAGCCGGGAACAGGCAAGACCATGCTGGCACACGCCATTGCGGAGTCTCTCAATATGAGGTTGATTGTTCTGAACGTCAAATCGAGCATGAAGCTTATCGAGGCTCTTTACCAGTACGATACCCTCACACGCCTGAATGACAGCCGCTTTGGTGATTCTAAAAGGGATGTCAGTAATATCGAAAGCTATATCAAGATGGGTAAGGTAGGCCAGGCTTTTGTATCGGACGAAAGGGTTGTCCTGCTGATCGATGAAATCGACAAGGCTGATACTGATTTCCAGGATGATATGCTTGATGTGCTGGATCAGATGGAATTCGATATCATTGAGATCGACAAAACCATGAGAGCCAAGCATAGACCGGTCATTATTATCACTTCCAATGCCAAAAAAGATCTGTCCGATCCTTTCTTAGGCCGTTGCAACTTTCACCACATTGCCTTTCCCGAGCCTGACATGATGAGAAAGATTATCAGGGTCCACTTCCCCGACATTGACAGGGAAGCGCTGGATCATACGATCATGGCCTTTTACCAGGTAAGAGAATTCAGAGGTATCGAGAAAAAACCCGCAACAAGAGAGCTGATCAACTGGATTCGCGCCCTAAAGGCAGACACGGATTTCAAGGTCAAGAGTTTGGCTAAAGGAGATATCCCTTACATGGGTGTTCTGTTTAAGAAAAGCCCGGACCTGACAATTGCAAGGAATTCTGTTTCCCGGATGCGGCTATGATGGGTCATATATCAGGAGTGATCAATCATGTTTACTGATTTCTTTTATCTCTTAAGGCAGGTGAACATTCCAGTCTCCCCCACCTCATTTCTCAAACTTCAGAAGGCCATGAGCATGGGGCTTATTACGTCTATTGGTGATTTTTACACGGCTGCCCGCACAATCCTGGTAAAGAGCGAAAGATGTTTCGACCTTTATGATCGAGTATTTGCGCACCATTTTGAAGGGGCTGAACTTGAAGAACCGGACGAATTTGAGCTAACCGAGGTGGCCCGGGCCATGCTGGAGGAATGGCTGAAAGATCCGGAGGGTCTTGCAGAGGCTCTGGGTATTGACAAAGAATCTCTAAACAGGCTGAGTCCTGATGAACTGCTTCAGTACTTCCTTGACCGCTTGAAAGAGCAAACGGAAGAACACCACGGCGGAAATAAATGGAGTGGCACAAGAGGCACGTCTCCCGTGGGACATTCAGGCTATCATCCGGGTGGAATGAGGGTCGGGGGAGTTTCCAGAAATAAATCGGCCGTCAAGGTAGCCATGGACAGAAGATATCGTGATTATTCCCAGGAAGGGCCACTCACCCAGGCGCAGATAGGAGAGGCCTTGAAGAGATTGAGGAACATGATACCCGCTGGGCCCAAAGACGTCATCAATATCGATGAGACGATTTACCAGACCATGAAGAATGCCGGGGAGATAGAGATCGTCTTTGATCGAAGCCTGAAAGACCGTCTCAGCGTTATCCTGGCCATAGATAACGGAGGGTGGTCTATGGACCCCTATATAGCAGTTGTCCAGACCCTCTTTAACCATGCGAGGGGCCAATTTAAGGAGCTAAAAACCTTTTTCTTTCACAATACGATCTATGATAATTTATGGGAGGATGCTCCCAGGTATAAAAAACCATTCAGCGTGGATAATCTGGTCCGGCTCGATCCCAATACACGATTTATCATAGTTGGCGATGCGAGCATGGCGCCCTACGAATTGATGTCCACCGATGGCTCCATCCACTTGGGAGAAAGAACATTGAAACCAAGTTATCACAGGCTGCAGTTCATTGCCGAGACATTTCCCCACTCTGTCTGGCTGAACCCTGTAATGTCACCGGAATGGCCCTACACCCGAACCATCAACACCATTCGTGAAATATTTCCCATGTTTGAATTGACCATCGACGGGATGGAAGAGGCGGTAACCTGCCTGATGCGCAGAAACTAGTCAGTAAGCCTGAACGAAAACCCCGTTCAGGCACTGTTTCGAGTTTTGGGTTTCGAGTTTTGAGTTAAAAAAGGGAAACAATCTCAGCGAGTTTGAGTTTTCCAGACAAAACTGAAAAACTATATTGCAGGGTTCTCGTTCAGGCACTAGTTAAGAGGGTTACTACTCAGGTTCACGGTTCCACGGTTCAGTGGCTAAAAAACGATTAAA
The DNA here is from genome assembly GCA_030610915.1 of Pseudomonadota bacterium. The sequence goes on from JAUWQS010000149.1 coordinate 2,456, forward strand.
CTTGAACCGTGAACCACTTTTACCTGTCTCTCTACCCGGCTGTTTGATGGCCGATAACGTAATGGATCTATTCGACCAATCTGAAAAAGAGACAATGGAAAAGGCGCGTCCCCTTGCAGACAGGATGCGTCCCGAAACCCTTGAGACCTTTATGGGTCAGACCCACCTCCTTGGCAAAAATGGCTTGCTTCGTCGCGCTATAAAAGAGGACAGGCTTTTTTCAGCGATCTTCTGGGGGCCTCCCGGGTCGGGTAAGACTACCATTGCCCGCATCATCGCCCGTAAGACAATCTGTCACTTTGAAAAATTTTCCGCCGTGCTTTCCGGCACAAAAGAGATCCGAGCTGTTATTGAGGAAGCAAAGAATCAGAGGCATTACCACCATAAAAAGACAATTCTCTTCGTAGATGAGATACACAGGTTTAACAAGGCTCAGCAGGACGTCTTTCTGCCCCATGTGGAAAGTGGTCTCATCACTCTTATCGGCGCAACTACAGAAAATCCCTCCTTCGAGGTGATTGCGCCGCTCCTCTCCAGGGTTAGGGTGATGGCGTTGAAACCATTCACCGATGACGAGTTATCAGTCATCTTGAAGCGCGCATTCAACGACAGAGAAAAAGGGTTGGGCGACCTTTCTTCGGATATTGAACCAGAGGCGCTTGCGCATATCATTCGGACAGCCGATGGAGATGCCCGCGCAGCCCTGAACAATCTTGAGGCTGCAGCGTCTCTTGTACGTGGAAAGGACAAGAGTGAAAGAAAAATCACCAGTGTCATGGTTGAGGAGGCGCTTCAGAAAAAAGCCCTCCGGTATGACAAGGTCGGTGAAGAACACTACAACCTGATATCGGCCTTTCATAAAAGCCTCCGCGGGAGTGATCCTGATGCCGCACTCTACTGGCTGGTTCGCATGCTTGAGGCAGGTGAGGAACCGCTCTACATTGCGCGTCGTATGGTCAGATTTGCCTCTGAAGATGTGGGAAACGCCGATCCCAGCGCCCTGTCCATGGCCGTTTCCGCCATGCAGGCCTTTCAATTTATCGGTCTCCCTGAAGGGGAGCTTGCCCTAGCCCAGGTTGCAGTCTATCTCGCCACAGCCACCAAAAGTAACACCATCTATGAAGGTTACAAAAAGACTAAAGAGGTCATAGGCAGGACCGGCACACTTCCGGTACCGCTCCATATACGAAATGCGCCGACAAAACTGATGAAGGATTTTGGGTATGGCAGGGGCTACCGGTATGCCCACGACTTTCCCGATGCCTGTGTGCCGCAGGAGTATCTACCGGAAAAGCTGAGGGGGCAGATTTACTACCGGCCCACAGACAGAGGTTATGAGAAGATCATCAGGGAAAGGCTTGAAAAATGGCGCAAGATCCGAGGCAACTATTCGGCTTAGATAGTACGAAATTAGAAATTGGAAATTTGGCTTTCATGCTTTTGTACTGTCAACTCGTAAACTCGTTTTATCTTTCCCAAATTTCTACTTTCCAATTTCAAGTTCCTTTTATTCCAAATGATAGTTTTTGATCTTTCTGTGAAGATTGCTTCTTTCCAAACCGATCAGTTCCGCCGTCTTTGAAATGTTTCCGTTGTTTTCCCTGAGTTTTCCGGCAATGAACCTCTTTTCAAATTCCATCTTCGCCATCTTCAAGGAATCCAGAGATAAGAAAGAATCATCTATTTTAAGCTTCTGCTTTTCTCTTAATAAAAAAGGGATGTCATCGTCGGTAATACTATCCGACGAGGTCATTATGGCCAGACGTTCCACTATATTTTTAAGTTCTCTGACATTTCCCGGCCAGTCGTGATCAATCAATATTGCCATTGCATCATCGGTGATAGTTTTCCTGACATTTATCTCTTTGGCAGAAAATTCTCTCAAAAAATGACCTGCCAGAAGGGGAATATCCTCTTTTCTATTCCTTAAAGGAGGGATTTTCAGAGGAATTACATTCAACCTGTAGTAGAGGTCCTCCCTGAATTTCCCCTCCTCCATCTCACGCTCCAGATCCTTGTTGGTTGCAGCCAGCACCCGAACATCAGTTCCAATTATTTTTGTGCCTCCAACCCTCTCAAATCTCTTTTCCTGAAGTATTCTGAGAATCTTTGCCTGAGCCTTCAGACTCATATCCGCCACTTCGTCCAGAAAGATAGTCCCTTCATTTGCCAGTTCAAACTTTCCCCTCCTCTTCTCTGTAGCTCCGGTAAACGCCCCCTTTTCATGACCAAAAAGCTCGCTCTCTATCAACTCTTCCGGTATAGCGGCACAGTTCACCTCAACAAAAGGTTTTTGCGACCTCTTGCTCTGCCTGTGTATTGACCGGGCAACAAGTTCCTTGCCGGTGCCGTTTTCTCCCATTATCAATATCCATGCATTGGTCGGGGCGACAATTCCAATCAATTCTTTCAATTCGGCAATGGGTTCACTACCGCCGGTAAGATCATAATCCTGTGCAAATTTTTGCCTTAATAACCTGTTCTCCTCTTCGAGACGAACCAGATCCAATGCATGATTCACAATCAGGACAACACTATCGAGAGAGAGGGGTTTTTCAATAAAGTCAAACGCACCCAATTTCGTTGTCTTTACAGCGGTCTCTATTGTCCCATGCCCCGATATCATAATCACCTGTATCTGTGGCCATTTTGATTTAATCTTCTTGAGTGTTTCGATCCCGTCAATCCCAGGCAGCCAGATATCAAGAAGCACAAGGTCGGGAAGCTCCTCATCTATGATCTTGAGGGCTTCCTCTCCACTCCCCGCCGTAAGCGCCTCATATCCCTCATCAACAAGAATCCCCTTGAGGGACTG
>JAUWQS010000312.1 GCA_030610915.1 Pseudomonadota bacterium
AGAATTGGAATCAGGTTTTCTGTTGATGGATGAAAAGGAGGGCCGTCGTAGAGCGCAGCGGCTGGGGCTGAAGGTTGTTGGGGTTGTTGGCATATTATTGGAAGCGAAGGAAAAAGACATGGTGAAACGGATTCACCCCCTTCTTGATGATTTACGTCAGATAGCTGGTTTTTATCTGAACGACTCCCTATACGACTGCGCACTGGAAATTGCGGATGAGGCCGTAAAGTAATTCGCTATGAAAAGCGAAATTATTCAACAGATTAAAAGATGTGGATCCGGTCAGCCAGAATCTTACCGCTGAAACCATTACCTCTGCTTTGACTCCCAAGACCAAAGGGATTATCGTCGTTCATCTGGCTGGGTGGCCTTGCGACATGGATCCGATCATGAATCTGGCTCGGGAGAAGGGGCTATGGGTTGTTGAGGATTGCGCCCAGGCCAATGGGACGACTTATAAGGGTCGTCAGGTCGGGTCGATGGGAGATGTTACGGCATTTTCCTTTTGCCAGGACAAGATCATTACTACCGGTGGCGAGGGGGGGATGGTCACTACAAACAGGCATGATATATGGGATAAAATCTGGTCTTATAAAGATCATGGGAAGAGCTTTGATGCCGTGTATCACAGGGAGCATCAGCCCGGTTTTCGGTGGCTGCATGAATCCTTCGGGACGAACTGGCGGATGACGGAGATGCAGGCGGCGATCGGCCGGGTGCAGCTTCGGAAGCTTCCGCAATGGTTGACTTTGCGAAGGAGAAACGCGGCTGTTCTCACGGACGGTTTTTCACGAATTCCCGGTCTGCGTCTGACCATTCCGCCGAAAGAGATTGAGCACGCCTACTACAAATACTATGTCTTTGTCGAACCGGAAGCCCTGAAATCGGATTGGTCCAGGGATAGAATCATGACCGCACTCATGGACGAAGGCATCCCCTGCAACTCGGGAAGTTGCAGTGAAATCTATCTGGAAAAGGCGTTTAGGGACAGGGGACAGGGGACAGGGGTCGGGGGTCAGGGGTCGGGAAAAGAGGTTGCCGGTTGCGAAGGAATTGGGAGAGACATCTTTGATGTTCATGGTGCATCCGACGCTGTCGGTGGTTGACATGGAAGATGTGGTTCGGGCGGTGGATTGAATTAGCCGCAGATGGACGCGGATGAACACAGATATTTTATACATAAAGAATTAGTCGCAGAAAATATAGACACTATCATAAGTTATTTGCTAATATGGATTAAAATTAATCTTATAGTGGCTCGGAGGTGATATTATGGCTAAAATTTTTGAAGCTGTTTTTGATGGCAAGGTTTTTCGCCCTGATGGCAGGATCAAACTAACACCTAATAAGCATTACATATTAGTTGTACGTGAAAAAGGTGAAGAGGCGGTTTCTTTAAACGCTTGGGATATCCTTGATGGATTAACAGGCACTATTGAGGCTCCTGAAGACTGGGCTATTGAGCATGACCATTATCTTTATGGTGTTCCTCGCAAAAGGGGAAAAGAATTATTATGAAAAAAGAGCGTATTTTCCTTGATACTGTTTTTGTTCAGGCATTGCTAAATCGACGTGATCAGTATCATGACCAGGCAAAAGCATTATTAAATCGAGTTCGCACTGCCTTTGAAATCTGGGTAACGGAAGCTGTTTTAGTCGAGATAGGGAATGCATTATCTTCTATGAATCGCAGTGGAGCAGTAGATTTTATCAGGAGCTGCTATACAACTCCAAACATAAAAGTAGTTACTGTCGATACAACTCTTTTTAAAAGAGCATTAGATCTATATGATAATCGGTCTGATAAGAAATGGGGTCTTACGGATTGCATCTCTATTGTGGTGATGCAAGATTATGGACTAACGGAGGCCCTTACTGCGGATGAGCATTTCAAGCAGGCCGGTTTTGGAGCCTTGTTGGAAGAAACAAAAAAGAATAATTAGCCGCAGATAAACGCTGATGAACACAGATTTAAATAACATATCTGAAAAGATTATTGGGGCTGCTTATAAGGTCAGCAATGGCTTAGGTTCTGGATTCCTTGAAAAAGTGTATGAGAATGCTCTGGCACATCAATTGAGAAAAGATGGGATGAAGATCGAACAACAAAAGCCGATCAAGGTGCATTATGATAACACAGTAGTTGGTGACTATTTTACGGATCTGATAGTAGAAGGAGCTGTTATTGTTGAACTTAAGACGGCAAGACGTATTGAAGATATTCATCTGGCGCAAACGTTGAACTATCTGAAGGCGACAGGATTGAAGCTTGGGTTGATAATCAACTTTGGAAAGTCGAGGGTTGAAATTAAACGGGTGGTGAACAATTTTTAACCGCAGATGAACACAGACAATTATTAGCCACAGATGGACGCGAATGAACGCAGATATATTTATACAGAAAAAAAAGAAAAAAAACAAATCAGCCGCAGATTAACCCAAATCCACCACCTAAAAAAAGATATGGATATTTTGGTTTATTAGAAGGAGCATTTTTTCAAAAATTTCAGAAAAAGCTCCGAATGTTATCTTAGCTTCATAAAATCACTACTAATTGGCCATTTTTATGCACACCTCTCCCTTGATAGACAATTTTGCTTTCTTTATCCTTACTTTTTAGCCTATCCGGAGGGAACAGGCTGAAGCATTGCAATTTTCTCGCGGGCATTAATCAACAACTCCATTGCCGGATTAGTTTTGGTTAATCGGATTATTAAACCGCGGGAACGTGTTACCACACGTCCCGGAAGATTAATAAAGGAAAACCGAATGGCTTTCATTCTCTTTGATACCCAGGAAACTCCCATCGCCAGGTTCTTCATTATCGCATTCAGATTAAGCGCCAATATCATTATCCACCACCAGGCGGCGTTTTCACCAAAATCGTCTGACGGCAGTTTGCCTCCGGCCAGATCATCTTTCATTACTGCATGGGCCTCTTCGCTTTTACCGCATCTTTCATGTAGCCAGTGTATTAACTTTTCACCTTCCCAATCCATATTTGTAACCATACCAAACACCTTGTAACTTTGGCTTTTAATATCCATCGCCAGAGATTGAACACGCCTACTACAAATACTATGTCTTTGTCGAACCGGAAGCCCTAGAATCAGATTGGTCCAGGGATAGAATCATGACCGCCCTCATGGATGAAGGCATCCCCTGCGGATCGGGAAGTTGCAGTGAAATCTA
>JAUWQS010000367.1 GCA_030610915.1 Pseudomonadota bacterium
GTGAGCTCAGTCGAGTCGTACAAAAGCATGAAGGCCGAGTTTCCAATTTCTATTTTCTAATTTCAATATTCAGTAAACGCTTACCGTGGATCGAGACCAACACTTTAAAAATGTAATCCCCTATTTATTGAGCTGATACCAATAAATCATGATCATTGATTTCCTTAAAAAGTCCTTTGACAGACTACCTATAGAACAGGGAAAGAAAGAGATATTTAATCTTCCCAACAGCATAACATTATTAAGGATCTGCGTTATCCCTGTTCTGTTTTTGATCCTCCTTTCTCCCGGCAGGACATTAAGCCTGCTTATAGCAATTGTGTTCATCATTGCGGCGTTAACAGATTTGCTGGATGGTTATATAGCACGAAGATATGGGATGGTCACCAAGATTGGAAAATTTTTGGATCCCATAGCAGATAAAATTATCGTCAGCACAGCCATGATATTGATGATTCCAATCGGCCACATCCCTGCCTGGATCGTGGCCGTAATTATTATACGGGATATTGCTGTTAATGGTGTAAGAAGTATTGCCTCTTCAGATGACAGTATTGTTTCCGCCAGCAAGCTGGGAAAACAGAAAACCCTGTCTCAAAATATCGCTCTTTCAGCCCTTATAATTCATTATCCATTGTTTGGCATTAATGCCCACCTTGTGGGTATAATTGTCCTCTATATTGCCCTTTTTTTGACTGTCTGGTCAGGTGTGGATTACGTTTTGAAGTTTTGCAGAGGGATAAACAATGAGTAACATAATTTCAGGTTCACGGTTCAAGGGTTCACGGTTCACGGTTAGAGAGCGATGGAAATTGAACACTGTAGGGTGGGTTTTATACCCCACCGGCGATGGTGGCATATAAAATGCCACCCTACACGCCCACATCGGGCGGTTAAAACCTCCCCTGCCCTAATCCGGACAAGCCGGAAGCAAGAAAGGGTTCAAGGTTGATTGTTTTTTAACCACTGAACAGTGAAAAGGAAGTTAGATTGTGGTGAACGACGAGCTGACAAAGAGATTGAATGAGCTTGAGAAAGAAAATAAACTCCTTCGCTGTTTCAGGGATATTTCAAAGATACTTGTATCTTCCGATAATGTTGATGAAATTCTACTGATGACAGTTGAATTTCTTACCCGGTATTTCGACTCTGAACGGGCGACAATTTTTTTGATAGATGAGAAGAAGAAGGAATTATGGTCGAAGGTTGCTGTCGGGTTGAAGTCGGAAGAAATCCGGATAAAGATTGGTAAGGGTATAGCCGGTCAGGTAGCTATAACAGAGGAGACGATAATTTCCAATGATGTTTATAATGATGAAAGATTCAATCCGGATGTCGATTCAAAAACGGGTTTTGCAACCCGTTCCGTAATTTGTGTGCCAATTTACAATTATGCCGGTAATATGATAGGCGTCGGGGAAATTTTGAATAAGAAGGGCGCAAATTTTACAGATGATGATGTAAATCAATTAAACCTTCTGCTTCCTCAGATAGCGATTTGTCTTATGAATTCTGTTTTACATGCTTCATTATCTAATCACTTCAACTCTGTGTTACGTGTTCTGGCCGCAAGCATAGATGCACGCGATCCCCTTACAGCAGGACATTCTGAAAGGGTTACTAAATATTCGGTCGGAATCAGCAAAGAGTTAGGATTGCAGGAGAAGGACTGCGAAGTAATTCGCGTGTCTGCATTATTGCATGATTATGGGAAGATAGGCATTGAAGATGCCATTCTAAAGAAATCATCCCGACTGAACAGCATTGAATTTGAAGAAATTAAATCCCATGCTGAGAAGACCAGAAGTATTCTGGAGAAGATAAATTTTGAAGGCATTTATCAGGATGTTCCCGAAATTGCGTCATCCCATCATGAAAAGCTGGATGGAAGCGGCTATCCCAGGGGGCTTTCCGGTAATGAGATTCCATTAGGGGCGAAGATACTTGCTGTAGCGGATGTCTTCGAAGCCCTCACTGCAGTCCGTCATTATCGTAATCCTATTCTTTATGATGAGGCCTTCGCAATTTTGAGAGACGGCGCTGGTAAACACTTTGAGAAGGAAATCGTCGAGGCCTTTATCAGTTACTTTGAAAGAGAATGTTTAAGCAGCTTGTAGCCGTTCACTGCTTGAAACTTGAAATTGTAAATTAGAAATTTGGGAGACCTGTCTGCGTGCGCCTGCCTGTGCCGGCGCCTTTGTATGCATGCGGCACGCACAGGCAGAGATGAAACGAGTTTACGAGTTGGATGTTTACAAACCGGCAGAAGCGTTATCGGCAGATATCGTTAAATAGTCGAGTTGGGGGAAATTACAAACACTTAACTACTTGACTATATCTGCAAGCTGAGATTGTCATCAAGGACAAGTTTTCTGTTGACAACATAGCGCTACTTAATATAGTATTTCCCTTGTCCGGTGGCGGGCGTAGCTCAGCGGTAGAGTGCCACCTTGCCAAGGTGGACGTCGACGGTTCGAATCCGTTCGCCCGCTCCAGAAAAACTTGAAGGCGGCATAGCCAAGTGGTTAAGGCAGCGGTCTGCAAAACCGTTATTCACCGGTTCGAGTCCGGTTGCCGCCTCCATATAAAATCAGAGTACATCTATTCAGGTAGTTATTATCAATTAACATGGCACTATTTTCGCTTGACATATTATAAAACTATGGCATAGGGTAAACTTATATGAGGACCCGGCGATATTGTGGGTCGATTTCGCTCTGAAGGATCATTCCCTTTGCCAGAGTGGCGACCTGAGGTGTTGGATCATTATAGAAATTTTTTAAAAGGAGGTTAGCATTTTGGCAAACGGGGTTGTA
>JAUWQS010000039.1 GCA_030610915.1 Pseudomonadota bacterium
CCCACCTGTATAGTTACGTGATTTCTTTGTATTTAAACCTATCTGCGTTCATCCGTGTGAATCTGTGGCTGAGTAGTTACACACCATCATAAGTTCTTCCCTCGAAACAGTGGAAGTTCCCACCTTTCCCACAACAATCCCGGCGGCATGATTTGCCAGGACTGCCGCCTCCTTAAATGTTGCGCCGGCTGCAAGACAGAGGGCTAAGACGCCTATCACAGTATCTCCGGCGCCGGTCACATCAAAGACCTCTCTCGCAACAGCGGGGATATGGGTAATTCCACCATTATTCTCAAAGAGGCTCATGCCCTCCTCGCCCCTGGTTATAAGGACAGCCTTAAACCCAAATCTCTCAAGAAGAGTTTCCCCGCTTTTGACAAGATCATCCTCGCTGACAATCTCCCGACCTGCGGCGCGTCCGGCCTCATGATGATTGGGTGTTATCATGTCAATATCCTGATAGAGAGAAAAGTCGCTCTGCTTCGGGTCAACACAGACAACGACATCCCTGCCGGATATTACCTTCTTAATTCCGTTTAACAGTCTTTTCGAGACAATACCTTTGTTATAATCCGAAATTACAACTGCGCCCAGGTCATCCCTCACCGCCTCGACATACTCTACTATCCTGTCGATGCTGTCTGAGTTAACCGGCTGTTTATTCTCCCTGTCAAATCTTACCACCTGCTGGCTGTGGGCTACAATCCTTGTCTTTACAGTTGTGGGGCGGTCATGTTCTACAACGATACCTTTCGTATCAACATTCATCTTCCTTAATCTTGCTATCAACCACCTTCCCATATCATCCGACCCGATGACACCGGTAACGGCAACCCCTCCTCCCATGGAAAATACGTTATTCAATACATTGGCGCTGCCGCCTAACAGGAAGCTCTCAGAGGTAACCTTGACGACGGGCACCGGAGCCTCCGGAGAGATGCGGGACACCTGACCCCAGATAAACTGGTCAACCATTAAATCTCCCACCACCAGGACCTTCGATCTGGGAAAACTATCAATTATCTCCCGAAACCTCTTACGATCACTCACGCTAAGGCCACCCACAACCCATACACAAAAGTCAATAGTTGCCATCTATAAAACTAATATGCTATTATCACACATGGGTTTTGTCAATTGATTTCTAAGAGTTTCAAAAGCCGGAGAAACTTTCATGGCTTGCTGCCACAACGAAATATGAAAATCCCCCTTACCCTATTAAATGGAGAACGGAGGGATTTCAGATAAACTTCCAAAGGCTGACTTCACCGGAGGGTCCCGCCAGGATGATACCCTTATTTATAAATACGCCCGAATCAATGATGAAGATGAAGGTGATAACCCTCAAGAACCTCTCCGGCAAGACTCTCAAGCTACTGCAGAAAATTGGTGTTCTCCATGTGGAAAAGGCAACGGAGCTGGGACCTGTCGACAAAGCGGCAATCGAAAGGGATGTAGGCCGCGTAAAAAAAGCGCTGACCTATGCGGATGATATCATTGCATATCTAAAAGAGGGAAGAACTATCTTTCTGCCGGAATATATTACACCCCGCTCCCTTGATGAAATTACAGACCGGATCAGCAAAATCCATGATAGATTTATAAAACTTACAGGGAAAACAGGGCGATTAAAGGAAGAAACTGCAAATCTTGAAGAGCTTGGGAAATACCTTGGCACCCTGTCAGGTGAGATAAATGTATCACTGAAAGATCTGCATTACTCCGGGAGCTATATTTTCACTGATATCCTGGCCCTTCCCAAAGAAGCCTATAAGATATTCAAAGAAAAAGCAGGTCGGCTCCTGCTCCGGGATATCACTGTCCCTGTTGAAGACAAGATCGTAATCTATTTTATTGCAGGCTCTGAAAATCAAAAGATTATAGAAACCCTGATCAGGGAGATTGGGGCAACAAGCATGAAGATACCGGCTGAAGAGCTGACTATGATGGAGTTCTTACAAGAGAGTGATGAAATAATTCGCAAAATGAAGGAGGAGATAGAGGAATCTCAAAAAGAGACGCAACGTCTGATCGAAGAAGATTTAGACGGGATAGTCCTCTTAAGGGAACTACTCGCCGCGGAGAGCGAAAGGTTGTCCGTCCTCAAACAGGCATGCGAGTCAAAATATGTCACCCTGATTGAGGGCTGGGTACCGCAAGGCAGCGTAGCTGCGGCAACTTCCAGATTAAATGAGACCCTGGAGCATGTATTTATCGAGACAAGGTGTCCCGCTCCCGGGGATGAGCCTCCAACGAAGCTTAAAAATCCTCCCGCTATTCGACCATTTCAGGTCATCGTAAACCTCTTCAGTCTTCCCGGATACGGCGACTGGGATCCCACACCTGTTGTGGCCTATTTCTTCGCCTTCTTCTTCGGACTCATGCTCAATGACGTGGTGTATGCTATCGGACTTATTTTATTAGCCAGATTTCTCCTGGATAAATTTGTGGACGATCCAGCCTCCGAGGGGGTCCATCTGTTTCGCAACGTCTTGTACATCAGCGGATCGGCGGCTCTTCTTTTTGGATTACTTTCCGGAGCTTTTCTCGGAGATTTTCTGAACAGGTACTTCGGCATCGAGTTAAAAACCATCGCATTGGCGGGACAGGTGCAAAAACAACTCTCCGACCCCATCTCATTTATTATCCTTTCGCTGCTTATAGGGATGATTCATGTAAACACGGCCCATATACTGGCGCTCATCAGAGGGATCAGGAAAGGCAACAAGGGATTGATACTCAGCAAAACAGGACTATTCCTTTCAGAGATTTTCGGCATACCCTATCTCTTTGAGACCCTGCTGCACATAAGACTCCTGCCATTAGCTCCTGAAGTGTATCCCGCCTTTGTCTATCCTTTATCCGCTGGCCTGATATTCATTCTCATCGGGGCATTGATGCAGATGGGCCTTATGGGGGCGATCTTCTGTATCTTTGATCTCACCGGCTTCCTGGGGGATATCATGTCATACTCCAGGCTGGCGGGAGTGGGTCTTGCAACCTTTTATCTCGCCTCATCTTTCAATCTTCTCGCCGAATGGTTTTCTTCCACTCTAAGAAATTTGATACCCGGCGTCGCCGGATTCGTTATTGCATCTATCGTGGCCATGATAATACTTGTCGTCCTGCATGTCTTCAATCTGCTTCTTAGCAGCCTGGCAGCTTTTATACATTCACTCAGGCTGTGTTTTGTGGAATTTTTAATGAAGTTTTATGAAGGGGGTGGTAGAGAATATGCCCCGTTTCATCTGAGGCATCAAAGGCATGTGGTTGTAGGCACAAAATCTTAAAACGAGGTGAAAAAATGACTGAAATACAGGCTCTTGCCACACTGGGGGGGGCAACCGCACTGGCGGGAGGTCTGGCTGGATCGGCGATAGGTATTTCAATGGCCGCATCCGCCGGAGTGGCGACTCTTTCCGAAGAACCGGGACAGTTGAGAAATATTATAGTGCTCGCGTCTCTTCCCATGACACAAACCTTTTATGGATTGATCATTTTTATCATTATCCTTACCGTGGTCAGCCCGAACCTTCCGGCTACCGGCGGCGCCGGTATCGGGGTTCTTTCCATCGGTGTTATGGGCGCCGTCGCCGAGCTTTTTTCCTCGATTTTCCAGGGATCGGTTTGCGCTTCGGGCATAGCGCTTCTGCCAAAAACAAAGGGGCGGATACTCACCACATCGATGATGCTCGCCGTCTTTGTGGAACTTATCGGTGTACTGGGACTGGTATTTGTAATCATGGCGTTGAACATTGCGGGGTTTATGTAGAACATATTATGAAAGCTGATAAAATAAGGAAAGCCGTTCTCGAAAAGGCCGGGAAGGATGCCGACAAAATCACAAGCGACGCCGGGCTCAGGGCAAGCGAGATGATCGAAGAGGCAAAAGACCGGAGGAGACAGAGATTCGAAAAGGAAAAAAAGATGATCATCGATGAGGCCCGCCGCGAGGCATCAAAGATCCTGGCCCAGGCCTCACTGAAAGCCCGTCAGGAAATATTGAAGCAAAAGAACGCTGTCATCAATGAGATTATTTCAAAGGTTAAGAATGAACTGCGACAGGCTGCACCCGACAAAAAATCACTCCTCCATCTCATCAAAGAGGCAATCGATGCCTTCGAAACGGAAGACAGTGTCAGGATATTTGTCTCCCATAAAGACGCCGGCGATGTCAGTAAGATTATTGAAGAGAACAGCAGCTTAAGCCAAAAAATAACGGAAGTCAGGGAAATTGACTGCCTGGGCGGGATTCTTGCCGAGAAGACCAGCGGCATGGTGAGCATCGATAATACATTCGATACCAGACTCGAGATGTTGATGGCGAAAATATTGCCGGAAATCGGCAGGAAACTCTTTGGAGCGGGTGAAAGTTGAATCTAATCAGCACTCGTTACGCATTTTCATCAGCCTATCTTAAAGGCGAAGAGGCCAGAGTCATATCTGCCGGCCATGTCGATGAAATGCTGCAAAAATCGACCACTCAGGATATACTGGAAGCCATTAGAGATACTGACATTGGCGGTTATCTTCGGGAGCAACCTGTCAAAACCTTTGACGATGCCGATCAATATCTATGGAGATACCTCGGGGAATGCATGAAGCGCCTCCGCCGGTTGAACCCTCCCTCCGACATTATTCGTCTCGTCGATCTATATATGGAAAAGTATGACGTTCTGAATACCAAGATATCATTAAGACAGGTTTTAGCCGGTAAAACAGCTCCCATGGCGCCGCTGGGCATAATTTATGACCAGGGATATCTCGATGAGTTGTCGGATGTAAAGAGTGTTGAGGAAATCATTGACGTGCTTGTGAAATGCAACCTGGTTGATTACGCATCTATCGTAGAAGATATTAAAGAAATCGATATAGGGTCTATGCCGAAATGGGAAGCCGGACTGGGCAGAATGTACTATGTACGACTGACAGGCACGATGGCAAAGATGGGGGATAGTCGCGTATCTATCAAAGCCCTCGGCATTATGATCGATTTTATAAATCTTCAGGCCGTTTTTCGATCTGTCCTCCTCGGGAAGGAAGCCCCTGCCGGGAGGTCTGCACTCGATGGGGGGCATATGCTCTCAGGCCGCATCGTAAAAGAGTTGTTCTCTTTCAAGCCCGCCGAAATAACGGCCGGACTGGAACATACCGAATACCATCAGATGGCCCGGGAAATTTTAAAAAGATATGAGCAGGAAAAAAACATAACGGCTATAGACAGGACTATAGATAAACACAGATTCAGACTGTTGAAGGAACTACTCTCCCCCAGGATATTAACGTCCCTTAACATATTCTGGTATCTGATCCTGAAAGAACTTGAGATACGCAATGTAAGACTAATCCTGAAGGCACTGGCAGATGGCATACCGCTGTCAGAGATTAAGGACTATCTGGTGATTGCGCCATGATGCAACCGCGGAAGTTGAAGATCGCCGTTATCGGCAATAAAGATCAGGCAGCGCTCATGCAGCTCGCCGGGGTTGACGAATACAGGGTGATAGAAGACGACCGCAATGTCGGGGAAAAAGTCAGGGAAGCGCTAAGGGAATTTGAAAAAGATACATCGATCGGGATAATCCTGATACCGGGAAACTGGACGGATTACGTGGATGACCTTATCAAATATATCGAGAAAAAGAAGACGGTAACTCCGGTCATTGTCGAGATACCTCCAAGATTTGATACAGAAAGAGAAGATGTAAGAGAATTCTACAAATCTTACACGAAGAAATTATTAGGATTTGCCATAGAGATTCAGCGCCCTGCAGAAAGGAATGATTAATGGGAAAGATCTGGAGGATTTCGGGGCCCGTCGTAATCGCGGAAGAGATGCGGGGGACACGTGTATACGAAGTCGTCGAGGTTGGAGACGCGAGGCTTTCCGGAGAGGTAATCGGACTCGAGGAAGATAAGGCGGTCATACAGGTCTATGAAGACACCGTTGGACTTCGCGTTGGGGAACCGGTCAAAGGAACTGGAGAAATCCTGATGGTGGAGCTTGGACCGGGGCTCGTTGGAAATATCTTTGACGGCACTCAGAGATCTCTTGTTACAATGATTGAAGCCACAGGTGATTTTATAGAAAGAGGAGTGCGAACCTCTCCCCTCGACCGGAACAGGAGGTGGCATTTCACACCTTCAGTCAAAGCCGGCGATCAGATCGAAGAGGGCGATATTATCGGCGGCGTTTCTGAAACAGGGCTCGTGGAACACAAAATTATGGCGCCGATAGGTGTCAATGGCTCGATACAGGAGATCTCCGAGGGTGATTACACGATAGAAGAGACGGTTGCGCTCGTAGTAGATGATAAAGGCAAGGAAAAACAGATTACACTTATGCAGCGATGGCCGGCGAGAAAACCCAGGCTCTACAAAAAGAGATTGAAGCCCGAAAACCTGCTTATCACCGGAACCAGAATTATAGATTACATGTTTCCCCTGGCGCTTGGCGGCAAGGCAGCGATACCCGGCGGCTTCGGAACCGGAAAGACTGTAACCCTGCAGCAGATGGCGAGATGGGCCCAGACGCAGATAAACATCTATGTAGGTTGCGGGGAACGAGGGAACGAAATGGCGGATGTCCTCCATAGTTTCAGGAAACTTAAAGACCCAAGCACCGGCAGACTATTACAGGAAAAAGAAATATTTATCGCCAACACATCCAATATGCCCGTTGTGGCAAGGGAGATCAGCATCTTCATAGGCATCACCATTGCTGAGTACTTCAGAGATATGGGATACGATGTACTCCTCGTCGCCGATTCCACTTCACGATGGGCTGAAGCGATGAGGGAAATAGGAGCAAGGCTGGAAGAGACACCCGGAGAGGAAGGCTTTCCGACATATCTCGGGTCAAGACTGGCTTCATTCTACGAGAGATCAGGAAGGGTCGAGTGCAAGGGAAATCCATCGAGGACGGGGTCGATTACCGTAATCGGAGCGGTAAGCCCTCCGGGAGCCGACTTCAGCGAGCCGGTCACTCAAAATACCCTCAGGATCGTTGAAGCGCTCTACTCACTGGATGTTGCCCTGGCAAATAAACGACATTTCCCTACAATAAGCTGGCTTGGCAGCTACAGTCTCTACACAGACGCAACGAGAAAGTGGTGGAGTTCAATCAGCCCCGAATGGTCGGAAACAAGAAACATAGCGCTCAAAATACTTCAGCAGGAGGCGGAATTAGAAGAAATTTTAACGCTTGTCGGTCCTGAATCGCTGCCTGAAGATGATAAACTGGTTCTCCTTGTCGCAAGAATGATAAGGGAGGATTTCCTTATGCAGAACGCCTACCATCCGGTTGACACATATACAACTCCCCGAAGGGCGCATATGATGCTCGGAACAATCATGAAATTTCATGAACTTGCTCAGAAACTGTCCGCATCGGGAACATTGGTAAGCGAGATCGCCTCTTCACAGATGTTGCAGAAAATATCAAGAATGAAAGAGATATCGAATGAAGACATAGAGGGATATATTGAGGACTTACGGTCTGATATGGAGAATCAGAAAGAGGGAATATAGTGGAATCCACTCAACTATTTATAAGAGAAACGAAGGCGATCAGCACCGCGAGAAGGTCGCTCCTTATTATTGAGAGTATCCCCGGCATCAAATTCAGCGAGATTGTCGACGTTCAATTGGGAACCGGCGAGATGAGAAGCGGGCAGGTCATTGAAGCAGGCAAGAAAATGACGGTCGTCCAGGTATTTGGCGGTGTCAGCGAGGTCGATCTTCTGAAGAGCAGGGTAAGATACAAGGGCGAAACTTTGAAACTGCCCGTATCCGCTGATATACTGGGAAGGATATTCGACGGAAGCGGAGAGCCCATTGATGGCGGGCCACCTATCCTGGCGGAGGATTACGTTGACATTAACGGAGCGCCTGTAAATCCGGCATCCCGGCAGCCACCATCCGAATTCATCGAAACCGGCATCTCCGCCATCGATGGCTTGAATGTTCTTGTCAGAGGTCAGAAGCTGCCAATCTTCAGCGGATCGGGTCTCCCTCATAACAGGATAGCATCACAGATAGTAAGACAGGCGGCCTTGAAGGGCGACAAAGAAACATTTGCGATTGTATTTGGAGCGATTGGCGTGAGCTATGACGATGCCGCTTATTTTATATCCAACCTCGAAGAGACTGGCGCCCTCGGCAGATCGGTAGCCTTTATCAATACTGCATCATCTCCCGTAATAGAAAGATTATCGACGCCCCGCCTTGCCTTGACCGCCGCCGAATACCTGGCGTGGAAACACGGCATGCATGTGCTGGTTATCCTGACCGATATTACGAATTACTGCGATGCGCTTCGTGAACTTGCCGCCATGAGAGGGGAGATACCGAGCAGAAGGGGTTATCCGGGTTACATGTATACAGATCTCTCTTCCATGTATGAGAGAGCGGGAAGAATATCGGGCAGAGAGGGATCGGTGACGATCCTGCCAATTTTGACGATGCCCGATGATGATATTACCCATCCCATACCGGATCTTACAGGGTATATCACCGAGGGTCAGATCGTCCTGTCCAGAGCCCTTGACAGGAAGAGAATATATCCGCCGATAGATGTATTCCTCTCTCTTTCGAGAATGATGAAGGAAGGAATCGGAGAGGGAAAAACCAGGGAAGATCATAACAGCGTATTCATGCAGTCTTATGCGGTCTATGCGGAAGGAAACCGCCTGAGAGAAATTTCAACCGTTATCGGCGCAGAAGCCTTAAGCGACAGGGACAAAATTTACCTTGCCGCGGCAGACAGATTCGAGCAGGAATATATTTCACAAGGAGAACTTGAAAGAAGAGGGGTTGAGGATACCCTGGAACGGGCATGGAATATCTTTTCTATGCTTCCGGTGGAGGATTTGAAATTAATCAGGAAAGAATACCTCGAAAAGTATCTGCCGGAAACATCCAGATTTGAATAAAGACCATGATTGAAAAAGATGGGTGGCATGGACAAACTTGTTTGTCCGTGCAGCAAAATTGGTGGCTAAAACGAAGTCGCATTCAAAAGGTTACTCTGTCGGGTGAGACACCCGACTTACTGCGGGGCAGGGCAGGACAGGCATCCTTTCCTGTCTATTAAAATGTAACTTAATATGTAACTACTCAGGTTGTCAGGTTCACGGTTCAACGGTTAGCCGTATCCAGTTCGCATGGTGGATTAAGGAGCGTAAGCGACGAACCCACCGAAGCGATCAGAGTTTTCGGTGGATTCGCTCCGCTTAATCCACCCTACGAACTTCTCAATAAATTGGGAGGGGAGGTTTTAACCTCCCGATATGGGCGATTAGAGTCGCTCCTACCCAAATTTACTGAGATGTTACTCGATTCTCTTCATTCAACCGTTGAACCGTGAACCTCTGCACCGTGAACCTGAGTAGTTACCTTAATATAATATCATACAAAGGCGAGCTATGGCCAAAAAAGTACATGTGGCAAGACCGACCAAGGTTGAGCTGGCGCGGCTGAAACGCAGGCTCAGACTGGCTGCCAGAATCCAAAAGATCGTCAAGGACAGACTCTCTATACTGATTATGGAGTTTGTCCAGACGGTCGAAGAATGCGCTTCCGTCAAAGAAAGTCTCCTTACGGAATTTTCGGAAGCCTATAGGTCTCTCTCTGTGTGTGTAGGTTACCACGGATATGTCCCTCTGATGAAAGAACTCCTGATATCTGAAACGAACGTAAAGGTAAACACCATGACAAGAAATGTTGCGGGGGTTATTTTGCCGCTTTTCGAGATTGAAAAGACCGATGATCGGCAATTGGATGCGCAGAATCAGGCCGGCACATCTTCCATTATGGATCATACCGCCATGCTCTCCCAAAAATGTCTT
>JAUWQS010000267.1 GCA_030610915.1 Pseudomonadota bacterium
CGGAACTCCGGGATCCGGCGCATGTAACTGGTAAAGTGTAATGGTTTCCACCTCCAGCGCCTTCAAGCTCGCTTCGCAGGCCGCCCTCAGATGATCCGGTCTGCCATTAGCAACCCAGGCGCCACCCGGTCGTTCAAGGCCTCCTTTGGTGGCCACGACGATCGAAGTGGAATCGCCTTTCCACTCATGAAGCGCCCTGGCAACCAAGCACTCGTTATGTCCAATGTCGGTCTGATCAATGCAATAGACATCTGCAGTGTCCAGCAGATCCATCCCGGCGTCCAGCGCCGCGCACAAGACGTTGACACCATAGCCTTCAGGGAAACGTCCCTTGAGAGAAAGAGGCATGCAACCCAGGCCAATGGGACGTACGAGCAGTCCTGATGCCCCGATACTTCGCCTCTCCATTATTTACCTCTCAAAAGTAACATGTAAAAGTCGTAACTACTAACGTAGTCAGGCCGAAGCTATTTAGACTGAAGGCTGAAGGGGCCAGAAGAGCGCGATTGCGGCACTTTGGCGGAGAAACAGCAGATTTTTGCATCAAACATGGCTTCAAAGTGTGCAGTATTCCCGTTTTTCCTAACAGTCTTCAGCCTTCAGTCTATCCACCTTAGATAGTTACCATAGATTTAAGTAGATTTACACTTTTTCCTCAGGGTAATGAACTTTATGCCGGCCTGGCAGTCCGCCTGCAACCGGCCGGTTAAATAAGGCGCCTCGAAAAACGGAGAACGGGAGAATCCGGAAAGGACATTTTCGGTGAGCGGGTTTGAATCTCCACGGTTGCCCTGAACCGGAGGTGGAGAGCTTCGAAACGTAGAATCGGGAAGGGTGTGGGAGGTGGCGTATGTCGGCGAGGATACGCCGGAAACGACAAAACCCCGAGGAGTTCAATCCACGGGGTCTTGCGTTAAATAAGAACCGCCGGAATCGGCGGATTAAATTCTGGCTCCCCAGCGCGGACTCGAACCACGGACAAGATGGTTAACAGCCATCTGCTCTACCAACTGAGCTACTGGGGAACATTCATCATAATAAATGGCAAAAAGCCTTTACCGCGGAGCTCGCGGAGAAACTTATTCTTGTAAGCCGAGAGCTAAAGTTGATGCCTTCGTAAAAAGTCTGTCATTCCCGCGTAGGCGGGAATCCATAGAAGGCTAAGGAGTTGAAAAAACTGGATTCCCGTTTTCACGGGAATGACAACATTGCGCATATTTGGACTTTTTACGAGACCATCAAAGTTGATTCGTTGATTGAATGATTTGTTGATTCGTTTCCGGCAATCAACCAATTGTTTAATTAACGAATCAACTCTGCGGTGAACAGTTACGAGAAAAGATGGCGAGAGAAACGACCTTTTGCCTTTCCGACCTGCTTTTTACCTGCAACTCATACAAATTGAGAGCTTGCTCAGCGGTACTCCCGTCTTTTTGTTTATATATTCCAATTGATCCAGAGGGGCAAAATATCTCCCGCATACGCTACAGGCCTTCATTTTAAAGACCTTATCCCAGATAATCCGCTTGTTATCGACGGACTCCATCTTTACATATCCTGTTGGGCAGACATAGGCACAGGCGCCGCAACCTATACAGAGAGTTGGGTCAAATTCAATCTCCGGTTCATCTATATCACGCCCCGGTCCCCTGTCACGAAATCTGAGGGCGCTCACATCAACTACTTCCCCGCAGGCTTTCACACACAATCCACAGAGGATGCAATCGTGACCGTCAATCTTCTCATCCGACACCTCAACTCCCAGCCTTTGCGCCATGTCTCGAACCACGGCTGTTGAGGGATATTTATAATAGAGTAATTGTGCGGCCAGCCTTCTGTTTTCCCTTACTTTATCCGAGTCTGATTTTATTTCCATCCCCTGCTCAACGACTGTATCGCAAGAGGTTGCAATTTTCCATTTACCGTTTGTTTTTACCTCTACCGCACAGAGGCGGCAGGCGGCAGCGGGACTTAACTCATCATGGTGGCAAAGAGTCGGGATATCTATCTTCAACTCCCTCGCATTTTTGAGTATGGTCGAACCCTTCTTTGCCTTGATCTTACGTCCATCTATAATTACATTTACCATCACAATCCTCATTGTTTAGGCTGAAGGCTATTAGGCTGAAACCTGCCCTTCGACAGGCTCAGGGACCAGCGTACCCTGAGCCTGTCGAAGGGCGAAACCTTTACTCCGCCCGTTCCCAGACCATAAGCCTGTAGCATCTCAGACAACGCTGCGCTTCCTTTACGGCTTCATGGAAGCCATATCCGCTTTCAACCTCCGCAAAGCTCTCACACCTCTTGTCCACACCCAGCATACTGACCTTCTCAGCCGCTTTCCCGGCAATAAATCCCTCTTCCCTTTGTTCCCCTGTATTCATGCCTTTAAAGGATATTTCCTCGCTTAAACTCTCTCCCTTAAGATAGCAATCTATACTTCGGGCCACTTTATTTCCCATGTCGAGCGCCTCGATAAGGGTGGCCGGACCGGTAACGCAGTCTCCACCCGCGAATACGCCCTCGACGTTTGTTTTGTAATTTATCGGATCGGCCTTGATCGTCCCCCAGTTTGTAATCTCAACCTTGTCTTTACCGGTCATTACAGGCAGATCAGGACTCTGACCGATTGCGGGTACAATTAGAGTTGTGTCAATAGTGAATTCAGATCCCTTAACAGGGACCGGTCTTCTCCTTCCACTCTCATCAGGTTCACCCAACTCCATTTTTATGCACTCAACTCCTCTAACCCTGCCATCTTTAGTCAGTATCTTTACGGGGGTCATAAGGAAGTTAAATTTCACGCCTTCATTTTCCGCCTCTTCTATCTCTTCGTCACTTGCAGGCATCTCAACCCTCGACCTCCTGTAGATGATATCCACCTCATTAAAGCCGAACCTGATACAACTGCGCGCACAATCCAGGGCGACATTGCCGCCGCCTACAATAACCACCTTCTCGTGAGGTTGAATCTTCTCGCCAAGGCTAAAATTCCTTAAGAACTCCACGCCATCAACAAGACCTTCATACCCTTTATCTTCCCCCTCGGCGCCGATCCTGTTCCCTGCGTGAGCGCCAACGGCAAGAAATATCGCCTTATACCCTTTCTTCTTCAGCTCTTTCAGGCTGAGTTTTTCAACCTTGCTATTCAGTTTTATTTCAACCCCTACTCGTCTGATAAGGTCTATCTCATGGTTGAGAACATCTTTGGGCAACCGATAATCCGGAATCCCCACCGCCGCCATCCCGCCTGCACGAGGCAGGGATTCATATATGGCGACCTGATATCCCATCAGACGAAGGTTATAAGCGGCGGCCAGTCCCGCCGGACCGGATCCGATAATGGCAACCTGCTCCTCCTTTTCCACTGAAGGCCCCGCAAGAGGACTGCCGCCCTCCTTAAGGTCATAATCAGCCGTCGCTCTCTTCAACAGCCTGATAGAAAGGGATTCATCTGTATCTTTACGCACACAGGCATCTTCGCAGGGATGAAGACAGGCGCGACCAACGACGCCGGGAAGAATGCATCTTTCTCGGATCAGATTGAGAGACTCCTCAAACCTGGAATTTCT
>JAUWQS010000382.1 GCA_030610915.1 Pseudomonadota bacterium
GTATCTCACTTATTTTATAGGCACAAAACTCCTGCCGGAGCCGCAGACTAAGTCAAATCCCGGTGAGCTGCTGCGAACTATCGGTTTCGCGAGTTCACCCGGCCTGATTCGAGTATTAGGAATTATTCCGGCGCTGACAAAGTTGGTCTTTTTTGTGGCTTCGGTCTGGATGCTGGTCGCGATGGTGATCGCTGTCAGGCAGGCGCTTGATTATCAGAGTACGTTGCGGGCCGTGGGCGTCTGTGCAATCGGGTGGGTGATTCAGGTATTGGTATTTGCCCTCTTTCTTTCTATTTTTGGAGGTTCCCAGCTCGGCGGATAAAGTCGGGAACGGGATAAACTTGCAACATAACGTACCGCAGTTTCCCTCAACACCCGCATCCATCTTCCGAAAGCGGGGTTTGGACGCAGAGGTTACGCCTTTGAGCTTTGCACAGCCCCTGTAGCGGAGACCTTCAGGTCTCCATATTCACGCAACACAGTATGACTAAAGCGCATGGAAGGCTATAAAGCGCATGGAAGGCTGAAGCGCATGGAAGGCTGAAGCCTTCCGCCACATGCTTTTGCCATATACCTTCCCCTGTTTATTGAACTATTACGAAAAAAGTTCCCGGGGTCAGCTCTATTTCTCTCAGAGCCGCAACACAGATGGACAATTGACATTAAGGAACCAAAAATAAATAACCGTAACTGTTTACCGCAGAGCTTGCCATTGGCTTTAGTTGGCGGTAAAAACTCTCAATCACTTACGAATAGAGAGATGATGGAGAAAGACATCCGGTTTGAAAAGGCAAAGCAGAAGGCCTTTCGTCTCCTGACTGTCAGAGCAAGAAGCATAAAGGAGCTGCAAATAAGTCTGGAAGAAAAAGGGTTTGAAGAAGATATAGTAAAAAGAGTCACAGCAAGACTCCTTGAGCTCAAGTACCTCGATGACCAATCCTTTGCCACACAATATGCCCATGATCTGGCTGCTAACAGACTCTACGGAAATAAAAAAATTGAAGAGGCTCTTCTGACAAAAGGGATAGATCGGACGCTGATTGAACAGGCCATCGCTCAAGTCAGGAACGAAATGAGTGAAAAAGAGGCCATAAAGATAATCATAAAGAAAAAGACCAAAGGTAAAAAGATTGTCGAACTTGACTGGAAAGAAAAAGGAAGACTGTCCAGAAATCTGATGGGGAAAGGCTTCTCTGCAGGATTAATATTTGAGGAGCTTACATGACCCCCCACCCTCCCTCCTTTACCAAAGGGGGGCAAAGGGGGATTTTTGGAAATTAGTACTATCGGAGAAAGTGATTTTAATTCCCTGAATTTTTCACTCTTTCGATTTTATCTGAGGATGCCCCAATGAGCCTGATCGGCAACTTCGGGTTTAAGTCAGGTCAAGATATTGACAAATTCAAGGGGATCAATTTTAGAACAGGCCGGAATGGCGCTCCGATAGTCTTGGATTCTGTCGTAGCCTTCCTGGAATGTGAACTGATAAATCAAATGGATATCGGCAGCCATACAATGTTTCTGAGCAGTGTCATAGATGGAGATATTCTGTCAGACAAAAACCCGATGACGTATGCCTATTACCATACCATCAAAGGCGGCAAGGCGCCGAAGAGTGCGCCGCATTACATCGGAATTGAAAAGTAAATTGACATTAAGGCAATGGGAGGGAACAAGATGAACAAGTATATTTGTACAATCCAAAATCTCAACAGCAGTCAAAGATTCCGGAGTCAAAGATTTTACAGTTTGCATTACGCCACCTCTCTATTCTCTATTTGTTCATGAAATTTATTGGCTGTCCGGGTACACGATCCTGATTTGATAAAACTAAATCGGGTCATGTCCCCGAGGGTATTAGCCATTCAATGTATTCATAAATAGGATAAGGGTCAGGGCTACACTCTTGACAAAAAAAGAGTCAAGAGTGTAGCCCTGACCCCTGGTTGTTCACATTTTTCAGCCTCCCCGGCTTTATCAGCCCTTGGCCCATCGGCAGCGACATAAAGCCTTGGCGGTTTTGCCTGGCGGATCGCCTCAAAAAATACCTGCTTCGTGGTATCAGGGCGGTTAAAGACCAGGAACAACGCCGCGGTTTTCAGGGGGTGCGTCGGCACAAAATGTTTCGTTGTTATTTGAGAAGCATCAAGAAAACCCCGCTTTTTTGTTATAAAGCGGAATATTAAGTTTCTATGGTATCAGCTCAATAAATAGTGGCAAACCCAGACACGTAGCCGTCTCCATCTTCCGGAAGCGGGGTTTGGGCGTAGAGGTTACGCCTTTGAGCTTTGCACGGCCCCTGTAGCGGCGACCTTCAGGGCTCCATATTCATGTAACACAGTATGACTAAAGCACATGGAAGGCTGAAGCCTTCCTATCCATGCTTCTGCCTTACGCCTTCCGCTATTTATTGAAGTATTACCTTTTTTTCTTATCCTTCATGATAAATTTTCCTTTTCGCCACGCAAAAGGGTTATGAATCCCAAAAAGGTCTATCTTCTTGATATAGGCTTCGTCTTTCTGTCCACAGAGTTTTCGTAGAACAATGGGAAACTACTTGAAAATCTGGTTGACATAGAATTGTTCAGAAGGCAGGAAGAAGTTTTCTATTACGAGGGCAAGCAGGAATGTGACTTTATCATAAAGCGATGCACAAAACCCGTGTCCGCCGATTTGTCCATTAATTTACAAT
>JAUWQS010000009.1 GCA_030610915.1 Pseudomonadota bacterium
TTTTGCTTTTTCCCGAACTGGAAGAGGCTAAATTCGATAATGTAGCTTTGGTTGATATCCTTCACTACCTGATGGGTCTTGCCGAGGCAGGAGAAAACCTGGTCCCGTGGTTAAACCAGTTCAAGCCTATTATCCCGAATATCCGGGCCTCATTCGAATACCTGCGGGACAGGAATCCAACATTCCAGGAACCTATCAATAAAGTGCTTGGCATAATTGAGGTTTGAGATGAGTGGATACGAAATCTTCGAACAACGATACCTGAATCTTTATAAAGAAGAGGGCATTGTGCCTTACGATATCAAAATCGGGTTTCTCGATTTCCTCCGCGAGTTGAGTGCGGGAGCTGAAGGGATACCCAGACTTTCATCTTTTATGGTGGTAGGCATAGATGATGTTCTTTATCTGGCAAAGCCGGATGAGAGACGCAATATTTCCCTTGCTATTCATAAAACCCTTCAATCCGCAGCAAATGACCTGGAGCGAAAGAGGATTGAGGTTCAGATCGTCTGCAAGGGAAGACTTTTCAAAGCGGAATCTTTCTGGCTGGAGTATCGAGATGAAAAGCTCCCCGTTGATTTTGTCTTTGGCACACCTATCAGGCGTGAAATTAGAGGGTTTCCTGTTTATACAACCAGTTTCAATTTGTCGAGTTGATTGGCATAGCAAATTGACATCTAAGAATTGTGTAAGATCAATTTATGGGATATTATATGGACAAAGATTCCATATATAAAATCTTTCAGGAAATATGCAGACAGGTGCCTGTTATCATTTTAGGTTCTGGACCATCATGTGCCGCAGGAATTCCTGGTATGAGATCGCTTGCAGAACACTTGTTGGACAAATTTAGGAATGATATCAGTGATGACTGGAGAAAGATCGGTGATGACCTACGGAAGAATATCGATTTAGAAACATCATTTAGCAGAACTCAGCCGGATGAGAAATTAAGTAAAGAGATTATTAAAACTGTGGGAGGCTATATTTCTGAAAAAGATAGAGAGGTAAGGAACAGCTACTTCAATGGACAGATGACAATCCCTGTTGGACGGTTAATTAATTATTATCGATCGGAGATCTTGACTATTATAACGCCCAATTATGACTGTCTTGTTGAATATTGTTGTGACGAATTAAAAATGCATTGCAATACAGGTTTTGTTGGCTATTTCAGAAAGTCTCTCGATTTTGAAAAGGCGGAAAGAGAGGCGAAATATGTTGACAAGTCTGTTATTGTAAGAGGAAGACGAAGAGGAATTGAAAAAATCACGCCTCATGTAAAACTATTTAAGGTTCATGGTTCTATTGATTGGTATGATTTTAATAATAGCACGGTTTCTGATATCTTCTTGATAGAGAGCGAAAAATACGAAGATAAAAGGCTAATTATTCTTCCTGGTGATAGAAAACATTCTAAGGCATTCCATGAGCCATATAGAGAACTAATACAAAAAGCTGATAATTCGCTCCGGTCTGGCAGGTCCTTTTTAATGATTGGATATGGTTTTAATGATGATCACCTCCAGGAAATATTAGTCAAAAGGCTCGTAGAGGATGAAACGCCTGGAATTATTATAACTAAGGAACTTTCGGAGAAAGCAAAGGAATTATTATCAAAATGTCCGAATTTGTGGGGTATCAGTCGGAAAAACAGTTCAACAGTTATTTGTAACAGAAAAAATGAATATGAGATACCAGATATTGAACTATGGAAAATAGATGAATTTATCAGGGTAATATTGGGAGGATAAGATGAGTATTTTTAATTTCAAAGAAGAAGATAACCTTGGCAATGTTATTCAGGTTGATACAACCCGTGTATTTATCAGGGTTCCCTCTTCGGATAAACTTACTGAAGCAAAGTTGGGAAGATTGACAGCACTCAAGGGGCGGCCAGGCGAGTGGCTGATCGCTATGGTGGAAAGGGTGATACGGAAATTTTTTGAAGAAAAGCCAGCTGAAGAGGAGGAAAAAGATTCTGACGTGGTTGAGACCGAGGAAAATGTAGTCCACCTCATTTTGGTCGGCACATTGAGGGAAAAGGAGGGGGAAAGAAAAAACGTATTCACCCGATCGGTACTGTCTTTTCCCAATATCGATGCTCCATGTTATCCAATTGAAGGGAAAGAGTTAGAAGCTTTTATGGGTGTAATTTCATCTGTAGCCATACATGAGAATGCCTTAAATATCGGGACCTATACACTGGATGAGAAAGCTGAAACATATCTGGATGGAAATAAATTTTTTCAGCGACATGCTGCCCTGCTCGGTAGCACCGGTTCAGGAAAATCATGGGCAGTCGCTTCTATTTTAGAGAAGGCTTCTAAACTGCCGTCTGCGAATATCATTCTCTTTGACCTTCATGGGGAATATTCCACTCTGGAATACGCAAAGCATATAAGAATAGCTGGCCCAAATGACCTTGAAAGCACAGGTGATGATATTTTGTTTTTGCCTTACTGGTTATTGAACTTTGAAGAGATGCAGGAGATGTTTATTGATCGTAGTGAATTCAGCGCCCATAATCAGGTAATGGTATTTCAGGATGCGGTTTCAGGAGCCAAAAAACGTTCTTTAGAAAAAGAGGATAAAACAGAAATTTTAAAGTCCTTTACAATAGACAGCCCCATTCCCTTTTCTCTGAATGAAGTCATTCAGACAATAAAAGATTTAAATGAAGAAATGGAACAGGGCCAGCGTGCTTTGAAGCAAGGGAAATTCTTCGGACAGTTCAGCAGGCTTCTTGTAAGGTTGAATAGCAGAATCACCGACAAGAGATATGGCTTTATTTTCCAGGCACATGAAAAATATCATGCATATGAGGCCCTTCATGCTATTGCTAAAAATTTATTGGGCTTTGAAGATGTGGAAAAAGGAATCAAAGTGATAGATTTTTCAGAAGTCCCATCAGATATTCTGCCGGTTATTGTCGGGCTAGTTGCCAGGATTATCTATCAAACTCAATTCTGGATGGCTGCTGAAAAGAGGCAGCCAATCGCATTTGTCTGTGATGAGGCTCACAGGTACCTCCCACGGGATCAGAATGTTAATCCCTTTGAAAGAAGGGCATTGATAAATTTCGAAAGGATTGCCAAAGAAGGACGTAAATATGGTGTTGCTTTACTGATTGTCAGCCAGCGTCCGTCAGAAGTCAGCACTACTATTTTAACCCAGTGCAATAACTTCATAGCACTCAGGTTAACAAATTCCGAAGACCAGGGAGTTGTTAAGCGACTTATGCCTGACAGTATGGGCGCACTGATGGATATTTTACCAATGCTGGATGTTGGCGAAGCTGTGGTAGTAGGCGATGCAGTGCTGCTTCCAACAAGGGTGAAGTTACATGAGCCTACATATAAACCGACAAGCGCAACCATTGATTTCTGGGATGAATGGAATAAAAAAGATGCTCAAAGTGAAATTGTAAAGGCTGTAGAAAATATGAGAAGGCAAAGCAGGAACTAAAAAATGCAAGTCAATAAAAGGGGAATGACAATAGATCTGGGCTATCCGCTTTCAGAAACAGAAATGGAAGATATGTTTGTTGATTTGTTTCCAGAGCTTAGAGGCAGGTGTCTGGAATGGCTTAAAGATGAAAAGAACATACTGCCAATGATGCTTGCGGGTCAGATCGGCACCGGAAAAACAACATTGATCAATCAGTTATTCCTGGAATCGGGAATTGAGCCAGACCTTCGACTATCTTTTGACAAAGATGATTTCGATATCAGTATTGGTGGATTCTTAGGTTATGTTTTCTTCCAAACCTTAAAGGCACTTCAAAATTTAAAGGTCGATGTTCGGAAATGGGGCGATGATTTTTCAAAGGCCACAGGCATGTCGTTAGACAAAACCATTACCGTTTTTTTCTTCCAAGAACCTGACGCCCAAGCCAGCATCATGCGCAAAATCGTTCTGAATCTTTTTGAAGACCAAGAAGATAATTACAAGGTTCAATTAGCTGAAATGCTCGAAATATTGTCCGATACGCTTGGACGGCCTCCCCTGATTTTTTGTGAAGGAATAGATAAATATCAATTCTCAGGTGTAAAGATTCGTTTGTTGTCACCAATCCTTTCCGTTCTTTCTAAATCACCAGGGAAATTGATGTGTGAGCTTAACTTGGTTTGTACCATAAATCTTGATTTCGAATGGCAAAGACAAGACTCCTTAATTGCGATCCTTACATCTTCAGATGAGACTGAAATAAGAGAATTGCTTCAAAGAAGGACGGGTATATATTCAAATTACAGGGAGTCAATATTTCCAATTTTGGCAAAACTTTCCGGTGGAAACCCAAGGCAGGCAGTAAGGTTACAGGCTGAATTTGAATATGCTTATGAAAAACTCAAGAAACCAAAAGATGAAGCTATCAGCTATGCATGTGATAGAGTAAGGAATGATTTTCTAAGGAGCGGTGAGGTTGCTTTTTCATTGGAGCATTTGAAAACAGTGAAGAGAGATGGCTTTTTGATTCCGTCTGAGGAATCGGAAACACCGTTACACTGGAATTGGATTTTAGCTACTGCCGAACCCTCGATTGGGAGAATACCAGTAAAGATTAACCCGCTACTGCTCCCTGCGCTTGAATCATTTGAGGGTCTAATCCCTGAAGACCCAGAGGTTGAAAAGTTAAAACTCTGGGCACAGGAACATGATACCAGTCCTTTTGGATTGACAATTCCGCAGGACATGAAAATTGAAGGTTTTATTGATGAGATGAATAAATCTGGATTGATGGAGCCAGCACTATCCCTTGAAAAAATATTTAACGAGCTTGCCTCATTTTTCTTGAGTCAACGATTTAATTCCCTTTATCTCATCCTTTACCAGGACCTGGAAGTTGCCCGGCTTGCCTCGGATTATATCTGCGGAAAGGCAGGCGTTCTGGCGGAGAAATGGTTTTTTGATGGAATTATTGACAAAAATGTTGAAAGTTTCAACCAGTTTTTTAAGTTTTTGGAAAAGCATGACGGCCTGTCTTTATTTTATGATGAATCGCTTAAACCAAAAGATGTGGAATGGTGTGAAACCAAAAGAGATCAGCTCATTGAAAAAAGAATCATTTTTTGGGCAAAAAAAGACAAAGGGCTTTCTTATTTAAATGTGTGGCCCCATTTAAGGCAGTTTCTTAGGATTCTTGAGCTTGAAAAAGAGATATGGAGAGATATTTCACAGGAAGATATTGAAGAAGATTTGAAATTGTTAGAAGAGGCAACCATTCCCGATGAAAATAAGAAAGAAGTTAAGGAAAAATTAGAAAAGGTTCTGCTTTCGCTTAAGAAGGGGTTGGAAAACAATGCGTGATTTATGGAACTGGGTCGAGGCTAAAGCATTTAATCCAAGAACCACAAAAGATAAATTGACATGGTTGCGTTGCTTTCATCAATTTGTTCAGAAAATATGGGGAACAGAACGTGATTGGAGTAAACCAATAAAATCCGGGAAGCTTTGGTGTTCAGATAAAATACACGATGGGCAAGAATTCAAATTGGAAACCCTCTCTTTGAAACCATTAAAAGATAGTGAGATCGGATTTTTTTACTGCATTGACAGAGTGGACAATGAATTTTCTGTGCGGTTGTTCTATAAAAGAGGTTGCTTCCAAATAGACTATACTGAGGATTATCTCTATGAATTTACGAATGATCCCAGTCCTGATATTGATGTTGATGAAATTACAAGCGATGATTTAAAGGAGGTTATAAAGAAAAGGATATATCATCCGGCATTACATACCCATCTCAAAAAAGAAGATGGGGGAGATTACTATCATCATCTGCGATTCGGATTTGCAACAAACAACCCATTTGTCATTCTCTACCAAGTAGCTTTTCAGATAATTGACTATCGAAATACAGAAAGCGGAATGAGGGAAAATGAAATATTGCGATTAACAGAAATATTACACTCAAACAAGGATAAATCTGAAATAAGTGCGGGCATTTTATTCCCCAACTAAACCTATTCATCTCAAGAACATTATGATTTCAGATTCCTTTCATAATATCGATACATGCTACGTATAGAATGGAAATTAAAAAAGATACAAAAGTAAAGGTTCCATATCGCCCTGAACTTGGTACTGGCAAGGTGCTCCAGGTGGCGGAAGCTCCGGAAGGCGAATACCAGGTTGATGTGGTTTTTGAAAAAGATGGCAAGAGGTTTTTGGAAACCTTTCCCCAGAGTCGCCTTGAGGCGGTCGCTGATATTTTTCAGCGGTATCAAAACGGTGAGTCTGATCATCCAACAGACTTTTTCCTAAGACAATTAGCCTATCAACTGCCCCTTGAAAATTTAGGGGGCGAACTTACCAATAGCAGAACAGATCTTCTTCCCCACCAGATTCTCTTAACCCATCAGATTGTCAGCGCCCGCAGGCGAAGATTTTTGATTGCTGATGAGGTTGGTCTGGGAAAGACTATTGAAGTGGGAATGATGATCAAAGAGCTGATTTCACGAGGAGAAGCTAAAAGAATATTAATTATTTGTCCTGCAGGCCTCACGGTAAACTGGCAGAACGAAATGAAAGATTGCTTCCGGGTGTTTTTTGATATCCTGGGCCGTGACTTTTCCGATGCCAATCCTCATGTATGGGAGCGACATAGTCTAATAATTGCTTCCATAGATACGATCAAAAAGCCCAAGCGCCTGGAAAAAATAATGGCTGGGCCGGATTGGGACTTGATTGTTTTTGATGAAGCTCACCACCTGAGCAGGAAGAGATATGGCAAAAAGATCGATTCCACCCAGAATTACCGATTGGGTGAGAAGGCAAAGGGGAAAACCCGGGATTTTCTGTTCCTTACCGCTACCCCTCATCAAGGGAATGCCTATCAATTCTGGTCTTTGATTCAGCTCTTAGACGATCAGCTTTTTGAAGAACCGGAGGCAATGCTGGATCATAGAGGTCTCCTTGGAAGAGTCATGTTCCGGCGCACAAAAAAGGAAGTTACAGATGCGCATGGTAATCCGATTTTTATGCGGCGTCAGGTACACACTCAAAAATTCCAACTCTCCGTGCGGGAACAGAGGTTCTACGACAGGCTGACTGAATATCTGAAAGAAGGATATAATGCTGCCGGCGTTGGGCAGGACAAAACTACCAGGCAGCAGCGGGCTGTTGGTTTTGTCATGGCCACATTTCAAAAGATAATGTCATCGAGTCCAAGAGCCATTAAACAGGCCCTCAGACGTCGATTGATCGCTCTTTACGCCCGGAAACAAATGGCCATGGAAAGTGGCATCCACGGGGCCATAACAAGGCCGGAAATCTCATCCAGGATCATGAATTATCAGGAACAAATGCGAAGCGTAGTTTCTGACTTACTATCCTATGGCAAGGATAAAATTGACTATACGGAAGCAGATTCATACATTGTTAGCCTCAAACAACGGTTAAAGAAAAGACCTCACTTTGAGGAAGAAGTAACTCACTGGGCATTGGATGTCATGGAATCCGGCAACGAGGTTATTGAAGCCGAAGCTAATATCCCGAATGAGGAAGAAAAGATAAAAGAATTGATAAACCTGGTAGA
Organism: Pseudomonadota bacterium; assembly: GCA_030610915.1. The sequence continues at coordinate 7,542 of JAUWQS010000009.1, forward strand.
TGACAGCCCAGACCGCAAGTTTGATACCTTGATTCGTGCCATTGAACAGATCAGAAGAGAAAACAGGAATGAGAAGATGATCATCTTTACTCAATACCTGGAAACCCTGTATTTTCTGCAAGATGAAATAGGCAAATATTATGATCCCAAGAAGATAGCAATCGTCAAAGGAGGGCCATTAGAAGATAAAATCGCATCTTGCGAATCATTCTGGGAGGAAAACGGCGCCCAGTTTCTCATTTCCACCTCCGCGGGCGGAGAAGGGATTAACCTTCAGGTTTGTCGGATTCTGTTCAACTACGATCTGCCGTGGAATCCCATGGCTGTGGAGCAGCGCATTGGCAGAATTCATAGATATGGCCAGACCGAAACCGTTCAAATTTATCATTTGGTGGCCGAGGAAACGATAGAAGAAAAAGTTTACGCAATGCTTGAAAGAAAGCTCCTTGAAATAGCCATGACTATCGGCAAGGTGGACCAGGTGACAGGTGAGGTAAGTGAAGATTTCCGGTCAGAAGTGCTTGGGTATTTGGGTTCGGGCACAAATTACACCTCTCTCTACAGGGAGGCTCTCCTCAATCGAAACTACGAAAGAACGGAACAGGAAATTGCCGAGGCCATAGAGAACGCTAAGGATGCAAGTGAGGCGTTGCGTCAACTAACACAGGATCTTTCGACATTTAATCTGGAATATTACAGAGAGCTCGAAGGGAAATTTACACTGGAAGACTTGAGATGTTTTACAGAAAAAGGGATTCTTCGCCTGGGTGGAAGTTTTATTCCATCTGGTGATCTTGTCGATATCACGGTGCCCCCTGTGCTGAAGAAATATCCGAATGTAGCATCTCGTTATGAAAACGTCACCTTTTCCCGGAAAACAGCTACCCGGAAGAAAAACGTCGATTTACTGGGGATAGGTCATCCGCTCATAGATGCGTTAATAAGCTATTATAAGAGCGAATTCGTATCTGGCGAGCTATTAAACGTAAAATGTGATGACAGCCCATCCTGTCTGACGGCTCGATGTCTTTTTACAATTGAATTTGATGATGGAACCAGGCGTGAACTTTATGAAAATTTTCTAATTGATGGAGAAGAAGTATTGGGGGATTTGGATTTTCTGTGCCGCAATGACTTTAAAGAAATGGAATCGGCAAAACCTGCATCTTTTATGACAGATAAATTGAAGATGTTCACCCAAAATCAGGAAGCGAAGATCCGTTCAAATTACGATGGGGTTATCAACATCCGACAGAGGTGTGTTGGTATTCAGGGTGTGCATTGAAAATACTAAAACAAAATAAGAAAATAACTCAATCCCGCCTTGAGACACGCCCTTGAAAAAATCAAGGGAGATGATTCGGAATGCGGTAACACTTTAGCCCTTTGAAAAGAAATCTGACAGGATAACAGGATAAACAAGATTTTGTTTCAAGTGAACAAACAATATTAAGCCTCACTTTATCTGCCCAGTAAATCATAAAAAATCATAATGAGTTTTGATGTTTTAATCCTGAACATCCTGTTAATCCTGTCAAAAAAGTCTCTTTGAAAGACCTAAGGTAACTACTTACGTAGTTAGGCTGAAGGTATTTAGGCTGAAGGCTGAAGGTACTCGAAAAACACGATTGCCGCACTTTGGCAGAGAAACAGCAGATTTTTGCATCAAACATGGCTTCAAAGTGTGCCGTATTCCCGCTTTTACTAACAGTTTTCAGCCTTCAGTCTATCTACCTGAGTAGTTACTTTTTCCCCAGCGTTGCACAACTTATTTCATAACAGGCCCTAACAAAATTTTCAGCAACCTGTGGGTTGCTGCCGAAGTGAAGGTGAACGTAGCTTCCAAGGACATTCTTTTTCATATACCCCTCTTCCCGAATTTTTAATCCTGGTCTGTCACTAAGCTTATAAGCAAGGGTTACACCGTTGTGATCCACGACGGGGGCAATCTTTCCGGGTAGTTCCTTAATTTCTGAATAGTGGAATTCATGTCCTCTTATTTGCTCACCAGGTTTTCCGAGAAGATTGGATCTCTTCAGGGTAACCTCCCTATAGCCGAGTGCTTTCAATCGACCAAGCATCATAATCCTTACAGGAAATATTCCCGCCATTGGATAGAAGTGGAGTAATGTATCCTCGACACCTTCGGTTAAATACATAAAACCTCCGCATTCGGCATAGACGGGGAAACCGCTGTTACCCAGTTGTTTAATCTCTTCCATGAGACTCTTATTCCTTGAGAGTTTTTCCGCAAAGAGTTCCGGATATCCTCCTCCAAGATAGAGACCATCAATATCCGGTGGTAGAGAGCGATCGTGCAGGGGTGAAAAAAAGACTAACTCCGCCCCATATTCTTCAAGAAAATCAAGGTTGTCCTGATAGTAGAAGCAGAATGCTTCGTCTTTTGCAACACCGATCCTGATGGAGGTTTTTTGATGGAGTTCCTGTTTCTGAGGAAATTTCGGAATATCAAGCTCAGGAAGGTTGTCTATCAACATGTCCAAATTCAATGAACCTTCGATCGAGTCGGCCAGGTGGTCAATGTAGTCCGGTCCCAGAGGATTCTCATCCTGAGTAACAAGACCGAGGTGCCTCTCCGGTAAATTCAGACTGCTCTCCCTTTTAATACCGCCAAGTAGTGAGATATTCACGTGACCTTCAAGGGCTTCACGGATAAATTGAAGATGAACATCACTTCCAAGGCGATTTAATACAACTCCCGCCCATTTCAATTCACTGTCGAAGTTTTCAAAACCCTGTATCAGGGCTGCAGCGCTTCGAGCCATACTCCTGGCATCCACAATCAGGAAAACGGGGAGCGACAGCCACTTGGCCATTTCTGCCGTGGAGCCGGCTTCCGATCTGCCGTCGTATCCGTCAAAGAGACCCATTACACCCTCTACAATAGCCACATCGCAGGAATGACTGCCTTTGAAAAAGACTCTCCTGTTGTATTCTTTTGAGAGCATCCAGCCATCGAGATTTCGAGATGGACAATCACAGATCTGTTTATGGAATCCGGGGTCGATGAAGTCCGGTCCCACCTTAAATGGGGCAACCTTCATTCCCCGTCTCTTGAGGGCGGCCATGAGTCCTAGAGCTATCGTGGTTTTACCACAGCCACTGTGTGTGCCCGCAACGACCAGTCCTTTCATCTCAGCCCCGCGATCCTGTAAAAAAATTCCATATCGATATTTCTTCTGACAAGCTCTGCGAGACTGTCATATTGTGTCTCTTTAAATTCCTGAAAGCTGAAAGATGGATATGTCTCCGAAGATACAGACATGCCTTTTATCAGCTTTACTTGCCTGATGAAATCCTGACGGAAACCGTCATTGTCGAAAATGCCATGGATATATGTACCCCAGACCCTTCCATCTTCGGATATGAATCCATCGGGAGTGGAAGTTTGTTCTTCTTCTCTTTGATTAATTTCAAACATATATTTTTCGTCCTGTAATTCTGTTCTTCCCATGTGTATTTCATAACCCTTCAGTTCACCTGTATTTTTGAAAATCCGGTTCGATGGATGGATCTTTGCGCTGACCTGACACGTCACTTTTTCTTTTTCTATAAGTGTTCTTATTGGTAAAAGGCCGATGCCGTTTATATTCTCGACAGAGGTTTCAATATGGTAAGGATCTGCGATATGTTCCCCAAGCATCTGATAACCTCCACAAATTCCAATAACCGATCCGCCGTTCCTGTGATGTTCTAATATCTCCCGGACACGGCCGCTATTATGCAGATAATTAAGGTCATCAATGGTGTTTTTGCTCCCCGGTATGATAACAACATCTGCATCGTCGATTTTCTCACCATAATTCACATACCTGAGGTTAATATCGGGTTCTCTGTCAAAGGGATCAAAATCCGTAAAATTGGAGATATGAGGAAGATAAATAACGGAAATATCAACCTTTCCATCCCCCCCAGAAGGCATGTTTCTCTCCAGAGATACGCTGTCTTCCTCCGGAATATAAATATCCTTAAAATAAGGTATGGTTCCCATTACGGGGATTCCCGTCTTTTCCTCAAGAAAATCGAGTCCCGGTTTTAATAGTGAGATATCACCGCGAAACTTGTTGATGATGAAACCCTTGATTCTCTGCCTTTCATCTTTTGTAAGCAGCTCGATAGTGCCGACAAGCGAGGCAAACACCCCGCCCCTGTCTATGTCTCCTGCCAGTATAACCGGGCAATCTGCAATTTCGGCCATACCCATGTTGACGATGTCATTTTCCCGCAGATTTATCTCCGCGGGAGATCCTGCCCCCTCTATCACTATAAAATCATATTTTTGGGAGAGCCTTTGGAAACTCTGTCTGACAAACACGATAGCCTTCCTTTTAAATTCATGATACAGGTTCGCAGACATGTTTTGATAAACCCTGCCATGAATTATAATCTGGGCTCCAACGTCGGTATTTGGTTTTATCAGTACAGGATTCATATCCCAATGTGGCTCCAGGTCAGCCGCCTCCGCCTGCACGACCTGAGCCCTTCCCATCTCTCCGCCGTCCCTTGTGATGAAAGAGTTGAGTGCCATATTCTGTGCCTTGAAAGGCGCAACGTTATAGCCATCCTGTCTGAGTATCCGGCAGAAAGCGGCAACTAAAATACTCTTTCCCACATGTGATGCTGTTCCCTGAACCATCAAAGATCTACACTTCATAAAAAACCTCTTGGGTGAAAAAACGTAATAGTTCAATAAATAGGGGAAATCCAGACACGTAGCCGCCTCCATCTTCTGGAAGCGGGGTTTGAACGTAGAGGTTACGCCTTTGAGTTTTGTATATCACAAAGGTGTGATATTTTCCATAAGGAGGAGGAAGGAAGGGGGTCGGTCGTTGACTGTTGACTAAAGGTTGTGAGCATGGTATCAGTATTTCATGGCACGCCCCATTCGCATAGAATACCCCGGCGCCTGGTATCATGTCACCTGCCGGGGGAATGAACGGAAAGCCATCTTTCGCGATGACCGCGACCGGTATGCCTTTCTTGATATCCTCGCCACAAGCCTGAAAACCTTCAAAGTATCCCTTCATGGCTACGTACTCATGGACAATCACTTTCACCTCATCATCGAGACCCATGAGGCCAATCTCGGCAAACTGATGCAACGATTCAATACGGCCTATACTGTGTACTATAACCATCGGCATAGTCGAGACGGCCACCTTTACCAGGGGCGCTACAAAGCCATTCTCATCGATGCCGACGAATATCTTGTGGAACTGAGTCGATACGTTCACCTCAACCCGGTTCGAATTAAGAGATACTCAGGCGTTTCAATCAAAGAAAAGGAAGCGATGATGGAAGCCTACCGGTGGAGCAGCTACCGCGGCTACATACGTCTTCGTGAGCGACAGCCCTTCGTGGTCTATGATACGATCCTCACAATGGCAGGAGGCCGTGACCCGCTGAAAGCCCCTCGATACTACAAACGATTCGTTCTATCCGGCATTACTGACGACATGAGCGAGACCTATTGGGGCGATATCAAATGGCAGTTCCTGAAAGGAACGGAAGCTTTTGCCGGGCAGATCTACGGAACATTCATGAACAGTCAGGGAACGACACCATCGCCATCGGGCACGGCATACCCCCCACACCGAGCAATCACCATAAACGAGATCGCGGGACATGTTGCAACAGTCTGCAATGTTGAGAAAGATGAGCTCTATCGCAAGCGAAGTAGCTCAGCGGCAGCGCGATCCCTCTTTATGGAGTTCTGCTGTCAGTATATGAACTCGCAGATGAGTTTAACAGACATAGGTCGGACACTTGGAGATGTGAGCGTTGCCGCACTGAGCCATAATAGACGACGCTTGAGTGATCGGAAGGGGGAAAACAAGGCAGTGCAGCAATTGTATGAAGAAATCAAGAAAAGATTAGAGCAGGCTTAGTCAATAGTCAACGACTGACCCCATTTACATTATGATAGACAAGGCAAAGACTATTCTCGGGGATGTGTTCGGATATAGTGAATTCAGGCCTCATCAGCTAAAAATCATAGAAAATGTTCTCAAGAAAAGAGACACGCTGGTTATCATGCCTACCGGCGGGGGAAAATCGCTCTGTTATCAAATTCCCGCCCTTATTTTTAAGGGTTTGACCGTTGTTGTTTCACCTCTGATTTCGCTGATGAAGGATCAGGTAGAGCAATTAACTGAACTTGCTGTCCCGGCTGTGTTCCTGAACAGCTCATTGTCCAACGAAGAATATAACAGTAATGTGGAGCGTCTGAAAAAAAACAGGGTCAAACTGCTTTACCTCGCCCCGGAGGCCCTTCTGACACCGAGGATACTATCGCTGCTTTCCTCGCTTCAGGTTGATTGTGTGGCAATAGATGAGGCACATTGTATATCGGAGTGGGGACACGATTTCCGGCCGGAATACAGGCAGATTGTTGAAGTCAGATCTCATTTCCCCTCAGCCACATATATCGCCCTTACGGCGACGGCAACGCCGAGGGTTCAGGAAGATATAAAACGCAATCTTAAATTTGACGTCTCAAACGAATTTATTGCCGGCTTTAACAGGGAAAACCTGTTCATTCAGGTCATTCCAAAAAACAATCCGGTCTCACAGATCATAGAATTTTTAGAGAAATATCCGGACCAGTCGGGTATCATTTACTGCTTTTCCCGCAGGCAGGTGGACGATCTTTATGAGATATTGAAAAGCAGGGGGTATTCCATCAGGCCCTATCATGCCGGGTTATCGGATGCAGAGCGAACACGAAACCAGGAATTGTTTATCAGAGATGATGTGCAGATTATTGTAGCCACAATCGCCTTCGGAATGGGAATCAACAAACCCAATGTCCGCTTCGTTATCCATTTTGATCTTCCTAAGAATATTGAGACCTACTATCAGGAAATTGGTCGGGCCGGACGCGATGGCCTGAGTGCCCATTGTTTGTTATTGTTCGGCTACGGAGATATTCGGAAAATCAGATATTTCATAGATCAGAAAGACGAAAATGAACAGCGAATTGCCAATATCCATCTCAATGCCCTGTTGCAA
>JAUWQS010000275.1 GCA_030610915.1 Pseudomonadota bacterium
GAAAAACGACCAGCCAAAGATACTCAGCCAGATTATCAATATATTGAAATTAGGCTGAGGGCTGGGGTAGGCTGTAGGTGGATAGGCTGAAGGCTGTAAGGTAAAAGTAAAAAACAAATTTGACTTTTGAGGTATCAGCTCAATGAATAGCGGAAGGCATATGGCAGAAGCATGTAGCGGAAGGCTTCAGCCTTCCATGTACTTCAGTCATACCGTGTTACGTGAATATGGAGACCTGAAGGTCTCCGCTACATGGGGGCTGTGCAAAACTCAAAGGCGTAACCTCTACGCCCAAACCCCGCTTCCGAAAGATGGAGGCAGCTACGTGTCTGGACTTGCCCATTTATTGAACTGATACGGTTAAAGGCTGAAGGCTGTTAGGGCTGTAGGAATATTAATTATAACCACTTTTTACCTTCAGCCTAAAAGCCTTTAGCCTATCCACCTAAGAACTGGCGGAGAGGGTGGGATTCGAACCCACGTGAGAGCTTTTGACCCCCAAATCGATTTCGAGTCGATCCCGTTACGACCACTTCGGTACCTCTCCACTTTATTAGGTTGTTTAGGCTGAAGGCTGTAGGCTGTTAGGGCTGTAGGAATATTAATTATAGCCACTTTTTACCTTCAGCCTTCAGCCTACTTTTACCCTTTTTTCATAAAAAAATCTACTCAAAATTTCTGCGCATTCACTCTTCAGGATACCCCGTCTTACCTTTGTAGAATGATTGAGTCTTTTATCATCAAGAATACTGTAAAGGGAAATCAAGCCGCCGTTTCGGGGATCATCTGCGCCAAATACGACCCTTGAAATTCTTGCATGTATAATGGCTCCGGCACACATGATACACGGTTCAAGGGTTACGTAAAGCGTTGTCCCAACAAGGCGATAATTCCCAATCTTTTCTCCGGCTTTGCGGATAGCGAGGATCTCCGCATGGGCAGAGGGGTCATTCATCGATATGGAGCTATTATGAGCGCTGGCCAGTATATCATCTCCAAGGGTAATCACTGCTCCAACGGGAACCTCCCCCCCTGCATATGCCAGTTCCGCTTCTTCAAGTGCGAGATTAATAAATTTTTCATCGTTGTTCATCATACAACTCACCAGCCATGTAAAATGAAAATGCTAAGGATACTCACAAAAATAAACAAATCCGCACCTCCCCTGTCAAGCTAAATTATCTTTTCAAACAAAACCGGTTTTTTTGTATGAATTCAGCTCCTTGAAAAAATTTGACAGGATTAACAGGATACTCATGATTAAAACCTTAAAACTTATCCTGTAAATCCTCATCAAAATCCCTTACTTTACGTTTCATAGGAAGCTGTCCGACAATGTCCTTCTGAGGCGTTAGCCGAAGAATCTCAACTTTTAACTAATTGTATTTATTAGATTCTTCGCTTCGCTCAGAATGACAGAAACATTGTTATTGAGTTCTCGGACAGATGTAAGCCCTTACATGTACACTTAGTGATTTTCTCAATCAATTCTCTGTATTCTATCTATTCACCTTTCTCAGGTTATGATTTTTTATGATTTACTGGATAAATAACTGGAGACTTATCCTTATTTGTTCACTTGAAACAAAATCTTGTTTATCCTGTTATCCTGTCAGAATTTTTTTTCAACGGGCTAAAATGTTACGGTTTTTTATAGTTTTCTTGATTTCTGTTCCACACTTGAAATATAAGTAAGATTCCATAAAGGAACATTAAATATGCTTTCAAAAAGGATATTGATCACATCCATATCAATCTCCCTGATCTTCCATGTAATAATTCTGGCACTGGCAGGAATAATGGACATGAGCGGGGACGATAATAGTAAAGCCTTTTTGGTTGATTTAAAAGAACCATCGAAAAATCATGAGGAGATCATCCCCAAGAAAGCAGAATCAAAAGTATCTCCCATAGAGGTCAGGAGCAAATCCGAGGACAATCACAGCGCCAAACCGCATAAGAGGGAGGATACCGTAAGCCTTGACAGCCCAAATATCAAGTACTGTTCCTATCTGGAGAAACTGAGAGAAAAAATAAGGAGGAACTGGTCATATCCACAAGAGGCTTACATTCACAAGGAGGAAGGAACAACGGTTGTCAAATTTTCGCTGGGAGAGGACGGATCCTTGCAGGACCTTTGTATGGCTGCATCTTCCGGTTTTAACTCTCTTGACATGGAGGCGCTTGATGTCATTCGATCATCAGTTCCTTACACTCCTCTCCCCCAAAGCTTCAATCTGTCAAAACTTAATATAGTAGCAAAATTTCAGTACAGCCTGACTGAGTAAATCACCGCTAACACTTTAGCCCTATGAAAAAAACTCTGACAGGATGACAGGATAAACAAGATTTTGCCTGCCTGTGCATAGCGCTCAGACAGGTTTCGAATAAACAAATAAGGACAAGTCTCCAGTTATCTATCCGGTAAATCATAAAAAATCATAACCTGAGAAAGGTAAATAGATAAAATACAGGGAACTGACTGGGAAAATCACTAAGTGTGCGTATAGGGCTTACATCTGTCCGAGAACTCAATAACAATGTTCCTGTCATTCTGAGCGAAGCGAAGAATCTAATAAATACAATTAGTTAAAAGTTGAGATTCTTCGGCTAACGCCTCAGAATGACATTGTCGGACAGCTTCCTATGAAACGTAAAGTAAGAGATTTTGATGAGGATTTACAGGATATGTTTTAATCCTGAATATCCTGTTAATCCTGTCAATTTTTTTCAAAGAGCTAAATTCATAAATCATCGCTAACCGATAATGGGCTATTTCCCCTTGACGCATAATATTCCTTTTTATATATTTCCCTGGCTTGGACAAGCCGGAAACAAGAAATGGTTCAAGGTTCAACGATTAAAAGCTATCAACCGTGAACCTTGAACCTTGAACCTGATAACCGTTGCTGAGGGAGAAAGAGGGAAGAGTGTCACACTATAAAATAGTAACACTTCCAAGAGTAATTAAAATCAGCGTCTTTTTGACCGTGATTTTTCTTGTTATTGCGGTTTTGGCTCTGGTGACGGGAACAGTCGGAATCGATATCCTCGCCGTGTTCAAGGAACTTTTATATGGATGGCATGATGGTTATTCCGGGCTGTCACCTTCGGAAAAGACCATTATATTTTCCATCCGTCTTCCACGAATTATATTTGCCGGTATTGTCGGCGCCTCCCTTTCAACTGCCGGCGTCGTATTCCAGGCCCTGCTTCGCAACCCCCTAGCAGACCCATATATACTTGGAATTTCCGGTGGATCGGCTGTAGGAGCAATCTTGGGGATTATCCTCGGCGCCGGGGTTATTCCTTTTGGCATTCCAGGTCTGGCATTTCTGGGGGCGGTACTAACGGTTATCTTAGTCTTCGGGATCGCCAGGACAGGAAAGGAGTTACAGTCCAATACCCTTCTTCTGGCCGGGGTCATCGTCAACGCATTTTTTTCCGCCGCTATCATGTTTCTGATCTCCACCAGTAGAAATGCAGATCTGCACAATATCATGTTCTGGCTG
>JAUWQS010000372.1 GCA_030610915.1 Pseudomonadota bacterium
CAAGGGAAAACCGGTTTGTTTCCTGCTGAATACATTTTAATTAAGGTCAGAAAAAAAAGAAATATCCTCTGCGTCCTTTGCGTCTTTGCGGTGAAAATATGATTGCAAAGATTCATTACCCCTGCTTATTGAGCTATTACAGTTTCGAGTTAAAAAAACCCGAAGCTGAAGCGAAAGGAGCTAAGTTTATGACATCTACAGGGTATGCAGCTTACAACCATGCGTTGGTTCACACCACTGATAACAAAGGGCGGATTCTCCTGATGCTCTATGAGGGCGCGGTGAGGTTTGTAAGATTTGCGCGTTTGGGTATCGAAAAGAAGAGCGCAAAGATCAGAGGAGAGAATATCTCAAAGGTTATGGCGATCCTTACAGAGCTTGATTGTGCCTTAGACAGGGAAATGGAGAGTGAGTTGGTGGGAAATCTGTCTGTGTTGTATAACTACATGATCGACCGCCTGACCGTTGCAAACATGAAGAACGATACCGGCGCCCTCGATGAGGTGGAAAGACTCCTTCTCGAAGTAAAGGAGGGTTTCGAAGGGGCGGCCGGAAAAGAGGACAGCGACTTATCCGCCCCGGCGAAAAGTGTGGAACAGGGGATGAAAAGAAGGATTTCTTTTGCAGTATGATCTAATCCGGACAAGCCGGAACCAAAAAAGTGTTCAGTGGTCAGTGGTCAGTGTTCAGTGTTGACAGCTTTTAACCGCTGAACCGTGAACCGTGAACCGTTACCAAATTCTTTTGCCATTTTTACACGAATTTCACGACTAAGGGACTAATCCGGAGTCGGTTTTTAAAGGGCAGAGCCTGGGAATGAGGGGCTAAAAGGCATGTAGCGGAAGGCTTTAGCCTTCCACCTTCTATATGCTTCAGTCATACGTTACGTGGATATGGAGACCTGAAGGTCTCGTGTGGATATGGAGACCTGAAGGTCTCCGCTACAGAGTTACATCATCTGCGTATACATAAACTTCTATATTCAGTTTCTTTGCCACTTCCCTGGCGCGGTCATCTATCATGGGCGAAATGACCATGACACGGGTGGCCTTGCGGTCGTGCTTCTTTTCATAAAAATCCTTCTTGCGCCAGAACGCGTACATCTCCGATTTACTCACTGACGACTTGATTTCGCACAAAATGAGCGTCCCGTTATAAATGATCACGTCAAGCTCCACCTGGTCCGGCCGGCCAAACACCACACCATCATGATCGTAATCTTCATATCTCTCAACCTTTACACCGAACGACTTTTCCAGAATAGCCCTTAAACCATTGCGAAATGCTCCTTCAGAGTGCAAGCCCCATCTTGCGCCCAGAGCGCCGATGGTAGAATCAATTCTCCCGTCAACTTTCTTAATCGAAGCCAGCATCTCATTGATTACCTTCTGATTTTTCTCCCATCTTTTATCCTGGGCCTCCCACTTTTTCTCATTTATTTCACGATCCCTTTTCAACTCATCCAGTGTGCGATCAAATCGGTCATCCGTCTTTGCCCTGTCCGCATATTTTTCATGTGTTACATTTAGTATGAATCTGCGCACATCCGGATCGCTTTCCATAAGCCGTGGAAGTTCCGCCATAATTATCTTTTTAATTTCTTCATTTGCCCGAGTTTCCATTGTATCCCGCCCTTTCGTTTATAGTAACTACTCACGTAGTCAGGCTGAAGCTATTTAGTGCTTGAACGAAAACCCCTCTTTTTGTCATTTCGACCGAAGGGAGAAATCTTTAAACTCACGTATGGTCATGCCGTAAGATTTCTCGCTCCGCTCGAAATGACAACTTTGGATAGTTTTCGTTCAGGCATTATTTAGGCTGAAGGCTGAAGGTACCCGAAAAACACGATTGCCGTACTTTGGCAGAGAAACAGCAGATTTTTGCATCAAACATGGCTTCAAAGTGTGCCGTATTTCCACTTTTACTAACAGTCTTCAGCCTTCAGTCTATCTACCAGTTACCATTTCTAATTGTTTGCGGGGCCGAATTTATCCGCCCCATTTCTCTCCTGTTATTCGGCAAGGTTATGCTGGATATGTTTCAGCAGATTCTGTCCCTCTTTGAAGTCGGGATTTATTTTTAATGCCTCTTTTATAGACTCTTCCGCGAGCTTCCACTCATCCTTTTCAATATGCGACCTTGCTGTATTATAGTGCAGCCCCTCATCGTCCGGCCGGATGAAAAGGGCATTCTTGAATTCGCCGATTGCCTCATCGTACTTTTTGTCTTTTCTGTAGCGTATGCCTGTACTGTTGTATGAGTGAAGAAGAAATGCGCCTACATCTTTACTGTTGTCGATAATTTCTCCGGCCTTTGTGTAATTCCCATCGTCGATATACCTCTGGGCGGCCAGGATATGTGTTTTAATCTCATCGGCGTTGTTTCCGACGGCGTCTTTTTGACTGGCAATCATGGTTGACAGTATCTCATTTTCTGACACAGTTATTAACTGTGTCAGAAAATCGAGGGTTGTTTTTGGGTCGCTGTCATGAAAAGTTACGGGGCCGAAGGTGTCTTTGAACCCCTTGCTTTCAGAGAGTTGTGTTTGAAAGATATTTATTTCTTCACTTAGTTCCTTTTCGTCGGAGGGGAGCATGTCTGTTTCAAGTGTCTTTTCCAGTACAATCTTGAAAGATAACAGACAGGCATGGAGATCTCCCTTCCGGAGGAGTTTTTTTGACTCAGTTAATTTTTTTGAAATATCAGAAACCTCGTCTCTTTTTATTGTTGGCGACATCATCTTACCTCTCAGGTTGTTCAGGCTGAAGGTGGTTAGGTGGAAAGTGCTTAGGCTAAA
>JAUWQS010000158.1 GCA_030610915.1 Pseudomonadota bacterium
GATAAATTGATTACCAGCTCCAACGACGGAATAGTGGCCACAGATGAAAAAGGAGATATAGTAATTTTTAATCCAGGGGCCGCGAAAATATTCGGTTATTCGAGGCTTGAAGTTGTGAGAAAAATGAATCTTTCCGATTTATACCCCCAGAAAATTGCGGAAGAATTTAGACTGGGTCTGGAGCAGAAAAAAAATGTAAAAGGACAAGAAGACTGGCAAGAGATTATGATACAGGCAAAGAACAGTGAATATGTGCCGACAAGATTTTCAGGGACTCTCCTGTATGAGAAAGATATGGTTGTAGGCAGCGTTGGATTTTTTCAGGATCTCAGTGAGATGAAGCGCCTGGAACGGGAGCTGATTCAGTCTGAAAGACTAGCCGCCATCGGGCAGACCGTGGCAGGTCTGGCCCATTACATCAAAAATATTTTGAGCGGCCTCAAGGGGGGGGCTTATGTCGTAAATATTGGTCTTGACAAAAATAATACTGATAAGTTAAAAGTGGGCTGGCGAATGGTTGAAAGGAGTATTGGACGGATATCCCAACTCGCTCTGGATCTGCTTACTTACTCCAAAGTACGTGAACCGGAGTATCGAGATTGTTTCCCCAATGACGTCGCTGAGGATGTATTTGAATTGATGGAAATGAAAGCAAGTCAGAATCAGATTGAGATGATAAGGGGATTTGACCAATCCATTGATGAAGTTTCCATGGATCCGGATGCTGTCCATCGCATACTGCTCAACCTGGTTTCTAATGCCATCGATGCCTGTATCTTTGATAGTGATACGGGTAAAAGATGGCAGATACTTGTAAAGACCGCCCTCGAAGGTGATAATATAATCAGGTTTGAGGTCACAGATAACGGTTGCGGTATGAGTGAGGAAGTAAGAAAAAATCTATTTACCTCTTTCTTTAGCACTAAAGGCAGCAAAGGCACCGGCCTGGGCCTGCTCGTCACCCGGAAGCTGGTGGAAGAACAGAAGGGAAAAATAGATGTCATCTCCCGGTTGCGAGAAGGCTCTTCTTTTGTAATCCGGTTGCCATATGGTATGGTGGTTCATTAAAAATCAAATGGTTAATTTGTTTGAGATCGAGAATATATTTGCAAGTAAAATGCGGGAGGGGCATACAATGGGGAAGAAGGTGCTTGTTGTAGATGATGATCCTGATATAATAACTTTTGTCGTAACGGTCCTGGAAGAAAATGGATACACTTCCCTGATAGCCAAAAATGGGGAAGCAGGTATGAGTAAGGCCATAAAGGAAAAGCCGGATATGATTATCCTGGACATCCTGATGCCCAAGGAGAGCGGCATCAAGATGTATCGTGAATTAAAGGATGATGAGTCTTTGAAGAAGATTCCTGTGATTGTCCTTTCCGGGATAGCGAGGAGGACATTTCTCCGTTCCCAGGAGGCATTGACCGGACCTGGCAATCAGTCGGTGCCGGAGCCGGAGGCATATCTGGAAAAACCGGTTGAACCGGAGGAGCTGGCAGAGATGATAAGGAAATTTATATAATTATTACAATCTTGCAATGTGTGGAAGAGGGAAATCATGGGAGTTGAAAAGCTGCTGTTTGTCACACAGTTTGAGAAATTATGGTTTGATGCCCTGCAATCCTTGATGGAGCTCAAAAAAGTTGGTCTTAATCATGTGGTGTTTATACACGTGATAGACCGGGATAAGGTGGCCATGAGGCGTGGCAGGGGGTATCTTAAGGATGAGGAAGTAAAATTCAAGGAGATAGCCAATGTGCGTTTTATTGACTGGGCAGAAACTCTTTTTGAGCAGGGGATGGAGGTTGGCGCCCATATCCTTGTGGGCAAACTGGTCCCCAAAGTTGTATCTGCCGCGCAGGAAGAGGGTGTAGATCTCATCGTAACCGGTTATCGTAAAAGAGGCAAAATGGAAGAACTCTATGCAGGTTCGGAAATCATAGAACTTCTCCAGAGGACCTCCATACCGGTTCTCGTGCATAAGTATATACTGCCTTCCGGAAAGGTAAACGAGAGACTGTTTGAAAGGCCCCTTCTGGCAGCGGACTGGTATCCTGCCAGCGAGCGAGCCATGGAGTTTTTGATCGGTCTGAGTGGCATAGTTCAGAAGGTAGAAGTGATTCACGTTGTAAGTGAAAAGAGCTTAAAGGGTTATTCCGCGATGGCGGTGCAAAAGACCCGAAAGGAAAGCAGGCGGAAGTTAGATGAAATCTGCGCGGCTTTTAATGATGAGGGGATAGAGGCGGAGGCCCATCTCCATGTGGGTAATGCTGCTGAGCAGATCAACAGGGCGGCGCGTGAACGCGGGGCAAGTATGATTGTCGCAGGCACAACCGGCAAAGGACACTTAAGAGAAAAATGGCTGGGCAGTGTTCCTAAGGAGCTGGCAGAGCATTCAGAATTTCCCGTCTTATTAGTCCCGGCAAGGACTGAGCCTGCCGGCGGTTAGGAAAAGCATAGCCGTTCACGGCTTGAAATTAGAAATTTGGGAGCGATGAAAGAGTTCAAAGGTTTTAACCCCCGACTCCTGAACCCGGAACGATGAAATTACTTTACGCAACCAATCTCAAAGAAAATGCCCTCTCTTCCGGCTTGATAGAGAGTATGCTGGTTTTGCGCCGTGTTGGATTTGAAGATATAGTGTTCCTGCAGACAATTTCCTTCAATGAGTGGTTTGGAGATCTGGAAAGTAAAGGGATCAGCTCCAGGCTCTTAGTAGAAAAAGAGCTATCGCTGCCATGGATTTTAAGCGTAGCAGAAAAGGGAAATGTGTCTCTTATTGTGGTTAATCTTGATAGAGGGGCGCGTAATCCGTCTCGCAGTTCCCTCATTAAAGACCTAATGAGAAGATCTCCGGTGCCTATCTTAATCACCAATGGCACTGCAGTGGCAGGCAAAGGGTTGTTTGAGCATGTTGTCTTTGCCACTGATTGGTCAACGGCATCTGAGAAGGCCCTAACCTACCTGGTAGGGTTCAAGGAGATAATGGGGGAGCTGGATATTGTAAATGTCATAAAAGGGAAATTGACCTTAAAAGATATGCGGGAGCTGAAGGAGAGGCTGGCTCACACACGTAAGATATGTCTGGATGAAAAGATAGATGCGGAATCGCACATCTATGCCGGCAAGACCTCGGAAGAGATAATAACCGCTTCCAGGGATTACAGGGCAACCCTTATTGTCCTTGGCGCCATATCAAAGAAGCCCGTCTATAAAGAGATATTTGGAGCAAGTTCATCTCACAGGGTTGCCGCGGAGGCTGCTGTGCCGGTGTTGGTCGTGCCTTAAAGAATTGAATGTCTTAATGGAAGGAATTTGAACAGTGGAAGTAACTCTTTTGATAGAAGCGACGAATGATTCATTCCGTATTCTGGAAGATGCCAAAAGGCAATCGGAAGAATTACTAACGACAGCCGTCAAATTGACGTCCGAAACGCGACGGATAGAAGAACAGAAGATACAGGCCATCTTTAAGGGTGCGCAGGAGACAAAATCCGGTTTCCAGAATTTTGTGGCGACTTTTTTCATACTGCTCATCTTTTGGGCGCTGTTGTCAGGCAAGTATGACACTTTTCATCTCACCCTCGGCGCTATATGCTCCATTATAATTGCCTATCTAACGCATGAACTACTCTTCGCCAATGTGCGTGTGGGAGACACCCTGCTGATAGTCCAGCGATTCATTACATATATACCGTGGCTCGTCTATCAGATCCTACTGTCCAACATCCATGTCGCTTATCTGGCTCTATCCCCGAAGATGCCGATTGAACCTCAGATACTCAGGTTCAGCACAAAACTGGAAAGCGACATCTCATGGGTAACACTGGCAAATTCTATTACCCTCACACCGGGGACTATTACTATGGACATCAAGGAGGGTGAGTTTTTGGTGCATGCCCTGAGTAAAAAGGTGGCCGATGATCTCAACACAGGTGAGATGGAAGACAGGATTGCCCATATCTTTATGGAGGCTGATCATATCTATATACAGGATGCACTGGATGTCGCCCGGATATATGAGGCGCTGAGGGCAAGGATTTAACTACCCAGGTTCACGGTTCCACGGTTCACGGTTCAACGGCTAAGAGCTATTAACCGTGAACCTGACAATCTGAGTAGCTGCAATTCTTTTACCATTTTTGTACGAATTTCACAACACAGACCTCGTCGAGTGGTCAAGTGTATTATTCAGGCGAGCAGGCTATTGAAAGCTCAAAGGCGGGTGGCATGGACAAACTCGTTTGTCCGTGCGCAACTACCCAAGCTGAGGGGTGAAAGATTAAAACCCAGGATGCGGAAGTCTTTTCCCTTTTGAGCTTCGATGCCAGACATCGTCAAGTGGTCGAGTGGTCAAGTAGTTGGTATTATTCAAGTAAGCAGGCTTTGCCCGAAAATTGGACAGTCGGTTGCGAAGCCTGAAGGTAGAAGGTAGAATATGCTTAATATTCCTTCAGCCCTAACAGCCTTCAGCCTAAACAACCTAATGAAATTGTTTGCAATCTTTTCCACTCGACTACTTTCCCCCTCGCCTATTTAACGATGTCTGCAACTAAGGGATTAAATCCTTGAACCGTGAACAGTTGAACCCTAAAAGCAGAAGGATCTCAAAATGATACGTTCAAGCGAAGACATAATCACCAAAACGGTTTCAAGAATTCTGGTGCCATTTATACAGATCTTTGCCCTTTATGTAATTATGCATGGGCATCATAGCCCGGGTGGTGGTTTCCAGGGGGGTGTCATCCTTGGGGCAGGTCTGGTACTTTTTCTTATAACACACGGCCTGCCGGAAACAAAAAGATATGTATCTGAAAAGAGTGTGGCAATGTTTAGCAGCTTAGGGGTGCTGATCTATTCAGGAATTGGAATTCTATGTCTCCTCCTTCTTGGAAACTATCTTGATTACGGCAAGCTGGCGAGTCTGCTCCATGTGGCTCCGGCCGAGGCGCGATCACTCGGTATTTTGGGCATCGAGATCGGTGTTGGGCTGACTGTAATGGCCGTTATGTTTTCTATATTTCTTGATATTTCTTCGGGGGGAGAACTTCCTGAAGATGAGGAGCTGTGATGAATGAATTCTTTCTTGGCGTGGGTATAGGATTGTTCGTCCTTGTCTTTTTTGTTCTTTACC
>JAUWQS010000358.1 GCA_030610915.1 Pseudomonadota bacterium
AAGAAACGCTCTGCTCTGCCTCGTGGGGAAATTTACGATGCAATGCTCACAGCTGCAAAAGATGGAGCAGTTCCAGCTCAAAAAGAATTCTTGGATCGCACTGAAGGAAAGGTGGTGGAAAGGATACAGGTAGGCATGGACGAGGCTACACTCAACGCTATACTGGCTACATTGCCACCTGATCAGGCAGCGGCAACAAAACGGGCATTAATGGAGCTGGCAAAGAAAAAATGAAAAGGAAGATTGATGATGTTTAGAGGGTGCTTATATCATTGATGCTCGAAAAAATGATACCACAAACACAAGATTTTAACCCCGACAAATTTGCTGCTATTCTGGCGAGTAAATTAGCCCCAGGGGTGTTAGAGGCTCTATCAGCGTCCAGCGAGCATGATACTCAACGTGCCGATGCTCTGAGTCATCCATTTAAATTTATCCAACATGTGCGCACAAAAGATGAGCACGACGAGATCAACCCAATCAAGACCTTCCCCCTTAAGCCATATATTCCATATCTACTTAATTTATTTGCAGAAAAAACACAATCCATATTCTTTATCGCCAAAAGCAGGCAGATCATGTTGACGTGGTTGTGTTGTGTTTACGCCCTGTGGTTAGCCAAAGCAATTCCGCACAGGTTGATATTCCTCCAATCGAAGAAGGAAGAGGATGCCACAAACCTGGTTTTCAATGGTGGGCGAACTGGTAAAAACTGGGATACTGCCCGGATCTCCTTCATCGAAAAACACCTCCCCATATGGCTACAGGACGGGGGGGTTGAGCCAGCGTATGGAAAGTTGCTATTCCCTAATGGCTCTAAAATCGTTGGCATCCCAGAAGGTGCAGACCAAATACGGAGTTACACACCGTCGTTAGTGATATCGGACGAAGCTGGTTTTCAGCCTGAGTTCAATGCTGCGTTCACCGCTATGCTACCAATAGCCAAGCAGGGCGGGATGCTGATCGCGATCAGTTCAGCCAATCCTGGAGCTTTTGCTGATATTTTTCAAGGAGCGACATGCTAACAGCAACAGAGCACAAGGGCGTCCAAACAGGCATATCCGCTGAGGGTGTCCAGGTTGTGCGAATCCATTATTCAGCCGATCACTTAAAAGACCCTGATACTGATATAGGAGCAGAATGGCTGGCAAGGGAGTTACAGGGGTACAGAGGCCTGACAGACCCAAGATGGCGCAAAGAAATGGAAATTGATTTCGATGCGCATGGGGGACAATTGTTATTTCCATATTTGTTGGAGCATGAAAAATATATCTATGTTCCACCCGCAGAAATTAGGGGTATGAAACTGTGTGCAGGGTTGGATTACGGCACTCGCAACCCATCAGCTTTCGAAGTCCTCGCAGTCGATTATGATGGTAATGTTCAGGTAATTTGGGAATATTACGAACCTCCCAAAGGATCAGATGAATCCGATGAAGCATTCCGGGCGCGGAAAGGGTATAAGGTTTTGTCGGCGGCGATTAAGGCCTGTCCGTATTTCTCAAGGAAACTACCTATTTACGCAGACCCAAGTTTGTGGAATAAAACACAAGAGTCAGCAGACCCCAAGGGACTCAAAAGCATGGCTGATTTATTTATTCAAGAAGGGGTTTTTATATCGCAAGGCCAGCGTGGGCGTGACTTTGCATGTTTTGAGAAACTGAATAGCAAGGCATGGGAGAACCCCAAAGAACCAAGATTGACTATAATGAGGAATTGTAAATGGTTATGGTGGGAGTTGCAGCGTCTGAGATTTGCTGATTTTTCTGCAACCGTGATGACCAACAAGAACCTGCAAGAGAAGATTGTTGATAAGGACAATCACGCATTTGACTCGCTGAAGTATGCGCTTATGACCCTTCCTTTATTTACCGACCGGCCAAAGCCTCGATTAGCTTCCCACGACCGTCGCATAGACGCTCTTGCACAGGGTGAGACTACCCCGTTTGAAGATTATGCCAGAGTGCAGTTAAGACAATCACCAATAAATCAAGGGGGTTTCGACTGGGGAGAGGTTGAGGAATACGACGATGGAGGTTTATATGATACAATATAATATCTTAATTTATGCAGTACTTATTATCTTGACGTTGTTTGTTTTTCTTGTTACAGGATATTTTATGGGCAGAAGAACTATTACAGACACGCCGTTGTTTGAAAAGAAATTTAACCCGAAGGATAATAAAGAGCCTGAAATGGACGAAATTCAAAGGTGTCTGAATGAAGATTAATGATGTTTAGAGGGTGCTTATATCATTAATGCTCGGAAAAAGGTGGAAAAAGGGTAAAAGTTACCATAAATATTGTTACACCGTGAAGGATATTGCAGACATTACCGGCAGAGCAATTGGAACACTCCGAAATGACATGAGTAAGAAAGAATTAATTATGGACGATTTGGCGAGTGTAGTGAAATATATTTCAAATTACAAAAGTCTAACTGAAAGACAGGAGAATTGAGATGAGAGCCAAAAACCTTAGCTATTCCGATAGCGTAGCGTATGTTGCTTCACAGGTGATTAAAGCCTCGCCTGGAGCTATTTTTAGAATTTCAGGATACAACAGCAAGGCAAGTGCGCAGTTTATTCAACTCCATGACGCTGCAACCCTACCGGGAAACGGAGCTATACCCAAGATTGTGTTTGCCGTTGCTGCTACATCTAACTTTGATTATAACTTTGGTGAGAAGGGTAGATTTTGCGGGACAGGTATTGTAGTTAATAATTCAAGTACTTGCCCCACACTGACGATTGGTAGCGCAGATTGCTGGTTCTCGATCGAGTTTTCTTAGGAGGTAATATGATTTTGCACTGCCAGATATGTTCCCTTAACGGGACTCAGATAAGCGAGGACTCCGCTATTGCCACGATAG
>JAUWQS010000262.1 GCA_030610915.1 Pseudomonadota bacterium
GCCATTTACGACACTGAGTTTCAATCAACTGTTCAATCGACTGTGATGATCGTGGTCTATCCCTCATGATACCTCCTCATTTTTTTATTTTTACGGTAATCGCTCACCGCAGATTCAGGCTGAAGCTATTTAGGCTGAAGGCTGAGGGTACCAGAAAAACACAATTGCCGCACTTTGGCGGAGAAACGGTTCGACTGAGCTCGCCGAAGACAGCAGATTTTTGCATCAAACATAACTTCAAAGTGTGCAGTATCCCCGCTTTTCCTAACGGTCTTCAGCCTTCAGTTTATCCACATGAATAATTACTCTATTTATTATGTAATGTCAAAAAAATATTGACCCTTCATAGAACAGTGAACAGTGGACAGTGAACCCTTGAACCTTGAACCAGTTACCATATTAAATACTAAAATAAAAAATGAAAAATGAAAAAATACCCTGCATTTCTCATTTTAGTATTTGCATTTTAGTATTCTCATTTGTTCCTCCTTTTCCCATTCAAAATTTGATGTTGGACGTCCGATGTTCACTTAACCTCTTGACAGCCTCAACAAGGAAGTCCAGCTTTTCCTTCAGTGTCTGAGCAGCATCTGCTGTTCCCTCCAGCCGATCATTACCGGCCTCTTCTTCGATTTCTTTCGCGGTCTTGGAAAGCTCCATCAATCCAAGATTACCGGCAGCTCCTTTTAGCGAATGGGCGGCCCTGGCGGCTTTCTCCGCATCTCCCTCCTCGATGGCAGATTGCAATCTATCGAGATCCGACATCCCGACATCGATAAAAAGTTCAATCAGTTCCATATAATTCTCTTCTTCCAGACCCAAATCTTCCGCCAGTTTCCTGAAATTCATAAAGCCCCCTTATTTAAAATCCATTTCTCGATGACCTTAAAAACAATCTCTCTTTTAATCGGTTTCGCTATATAGTCATTCATACCCGCTGCGAGACATTTCTCCCTGTCGCCCTTCATGGCATGGGCAGTCATTGCAACGATTGTAATCGGTTGCCATCGATTTGACGGCTTCGACGATTTAACCCTTTCTTCCCACTCTCTTATTGCCCCGGTTGCCTCCAGTCCGTCCATCTCCGGCATCTGAACATCCATAAAGATCAGATCAAAATTTTCAGGAGACACAGTGTATTTTTCAAAGGCTTCCCTGCCGTTATCGGCGACTTCCACCTGGTATCCAGCCTTTGTCAGCAGCATCTCCGCCAGCTTTTGATTGACAGGATTATCCTCCGCCAGAAGGATTCGTACAGACTGTTTCATCTTCTCACAAACTGAATGCCGGGTAATGATTGGAGGGCGAAATTCTTTTGTCTCTTCCTTTTCTCCTATCAGCCTCTCCAACATTCGATGAAGCCTTTTTCTGCGGATCGGTTTGTTCAAAAAGCCGTCAAATCCTGCCTCCTCACATGTCTTTGCATCCCGTTCCATCGAGGAAGAGAGAGCAAGAAGAGGGAGATATGGAAGCCGGTGTTTAGGATCACGAATCTGTTTTGTCACTTCGTATCCGCTCATACCCGGCATCTGGATATCAATGATACAAAGGTCAAACGGGGTACCGGTTTCCTGAGCCCTTTGCAGGGTTTGAACAACCTCATCGCCACTTGAAAGGCTATCTACACGCATGCCGAACAGCTTTAGGATGTGCTCTAATATGTCAAGGTTGGTCCTATTATCATCGACAATAAGAACATTTTTGTTGGAAAGAGAGATACGGGTAAACCCTTTGGCCTCTTTTTTTTCAGTTTTTCCAAACCATGCAGTAAAGTGAAAAATACTCCCCTTGCCGACTTTACTTTCCGCCCAGACATCGCCATGCATAAGATTCGATATCTGCCTGCATATAGTAAGACCCAGGCCGGCGCCGCCATGCTTTCTCGTGGTTGAACCATTAACCTGCCGAAAGGGCTCAAAGATAGCGGACAATTTATCTTTTGGAATTCCTATGCCTGTATCCCGTATTACAGCATGCAGCTTTATCCGGTCATTCCTCTCCTCTTCAACACCGAGGGCAAGCTCTATCTCTCCGGATTCGGTAAACTTGGAAGAATTACTCATCAGATTTGTCAGGACCTGTCGAAACCGCGCAGGATCTCCTCTCACTAATGGCGGGAGGTTGTCATCGATGCGGCAAAGTATTTCAACCGGCCTTGATTTAATCCTGGGACGGATTATGTCGCATACATCATAAGCAAGGAGTTCCGGATCAAAGTCAATCCGATCAAAATCCATCTCTCCGGCCTCGATCTTGGAGAAATCAAGGATATCGTCGATTAAAGAGAGCAGGGCCTGTCCGCTTGTGTTAATCAGCTTTACATACTCGGTCTGATCCTCATCCAGATCGGTATCAAGAAGCATATCGGCAAACCCTATGACCGCATTCATAGGAGTGCGAATTTCATGGCTCATATTGGCAAGAAACACTGACTTAAGGCGATTGGCGGCTTCGGCAGACGTCTGCGCTTTTATGCGCCCCTCTTCCAGGCGCTTGCGTTCTGTGATATCAAGCAAGGATAAGATACTTTCTTTTGTTCCCGGGATTACACCTACTTTAACAAATATATTCTTTATGTTTCCATACCTGTCAACAAATTTAAATTCGTATTCAGTTGGAGACCTTCCTTCATCCACTCTTCTTTTAACATGATACTCTTTCATTCTCTCCAGGTCTTCGCTGTGGATAAATTCGGTCCATCTCATCTTGCCTTCTATTTCGTCTTTAGGGTATCCGGCAAGCTTCTCGAATTTTGCATTGACCTTAGAAATAGTCATATCATCTTCAACAATCATAGTGGCCGTGCCTGTATTCTCAAACACACTGCAACATCTTTTTTCACTCTCTTCCAGCGTCTCTGCAACCTTTTTACGCTCGGTGATATCAGTGACAATACCTCGAAATCCGATCTCCTCGCCTTCTGTATTTCTTATTGGCAAAATGGAAGATTCAATATACCTCCTTGTGCCATCCTTTCTTATGATTTCACAATCGAGTCCTCTGGCGGGCTCTCCAGTGGTATAAACTCGGCTGCATGCTTCATTCAGTTTACGTGCATTCTCTTTATTTAGATACTGTTCATAATTCGTACCCAGCATTTCCTCTCTTGAATATCCAAAGATTTTACACAAAAAATTATTGAAGAAAGTGAAATTCCCCGCAATATCCACTTCGAAGCAGCCATTCTCAATGCCTTCAAGGATGCTTCGATACCTTTCCTCGTCTTTCTCTAACGTCTCCTTTATCTGCCTGCAATCGGTTTCTGATGCTTTCAATTCAATAGTCCTTTATCGTATTTCTTGTGACTTATGATAGATATTTTGGTAGCCGTTCACGGTTATTGAGGTTCTCGAAATACGGCTTGAAACTTGATAGTATAGGAATTTCCATTTTTCATAGTGTTATTGTTTTATCGGCACAATGTAGGGGCGAATCTTGTATTCGCCCTAATCGGGGCGATCACAAGAATCTCCCCTACGAGAAAGCAATATAATCACAGCCTGAAAGTCCGCCCGAGAGGCGCTAAGTTCAAATTGGAAAGTAGAGATTTGGGGGACCTGTCTGCGTGCAGGCATGCACAGGCAGGAATGAAACGAGTTTACGAG
>JAUWQS010000440.1 GCA_030610915.1 Pseudomonadota bacterium
AGCTATTCCGATAGCGTAGCGGATGTTGCTTCACAGGTGATTAAAGCCTCGCCTGGCGCTATTTTTAGAATTTCAGGATACAACAGCAAGGCAAGTGCGCAGTTTATTCAACTCCATGACGCTGCAACCCTACCGGGAAACGGAGCTATACCCAAGATTGTGTTTGCCGTTGCTGCTACAGCTAACTTTGATTATAACTTTGGCGAGAAGGGTAGATTTTGCGGGACAGGTATTGTAGTTAATAATTCAAGTACTTGCCCCACACTGACGATTGGTAGCGCAGATTGCTGGTTCTCGATCGAGTTTTCTTAGGAGGTAATATGATTTTGCACTGCCAGATATGGTCCCTTAACGGGACTCACATAAGTGAAGACTCTGCTATTGCCACGATAGACAGAGCGAAGCTCAAACTGCCATTAGCCCCGGAGGCGTTTACATCAATCAATCCTGAGAGGCATATTCCTGACCCTTGGTTGCCTGGGGTTGATTGGCAAACTATGATCTGTCCCCGCGGCAATCATCTTCCTTGGGGTATAGACTATAAGGATATAGCCCAGGCTATGAGGTATGGGGGGCCGAAACAGATACTAACCGACGAGGGATTGATTGATGTTGAAACGACAGAAGAGTCGGTTATAAATCCCAATCTTCAGGTATTTACTTGTGAGAAATGCGGTAGACAAGTCAGGAGCCGGTTAGCATTTGCAAATCATCAGAAAGCGTGTAAAGGAAAATAGAAGATGCCTAAAGAATCAACAGAACTATTCCCAGAACACGGAAATCCAAAAGTAGGCTACAAGGTTTTCACTATCCTTGCTGAGATCATACAGGACAAGAATAACCTTGGTTTACCGGCTAAGTGGAATCGAAACTATGAGTTATCTCGTAATAAGCATTGGGCGCAGACCAGTGACAAGATATCGTTGATGACTGCCAATCTTCTTTTCACTCACAGGCAGCGCACCGTCAATATGCTAACTGACAACAATCCGACATTTAACATTGTGAAGCGTGGTAATCCTGATGAAGTACAGAATGAGGATGTATATGACGACCTTCTACATGTAGCTGAATTTTGGTGGGGTGATACTGAGCAACAGTCAGTTTTAGAAAAATCAGTTCAGAACGGTGAGACTTACGGTTGTGCAATCGAAAAAGTTATATTCAATCCCGATCTTGAGTTTAATCTCGGTGAGGTAGAAACTGAAATAGTTGATCCGTACCATTTTGGCTTTTATCCGGTCAAGGCTAAAGATACTCAAAAGGCTGAGGCCAATTTCCATTACTGGCCGATGTCTGTAAGGGAGGCAAAGCGTAGATGGCCTGAGTTTGCGGATAATATCACGTCTGATGATGAGTTTCTGAAAGAGCTGGGTGATACCCGCCGTGAAGTTACAGCTAATACCAAAGGCCAGCCAAAAGGGTATTTCTCGACCTTTGGTGGCATTGTCAAGAATATGCTGAACCTGTCAGGTGATTCAAAGGTCGAAGGTGCAGAGCTATTAATCTGTGAATGTTGGGTCAAGGATTACACCACAGATGATGATGGGGTCTCGCTGTATAAGGGCAATATCAGGACAATAACAACGTGTAACGGCGGCAAAATAGTTCTCGAAGACCGGAGTAATCCTTCTATTTCTGAAACATTAGAAGATGAAGAAGCTCAAAAAACCTATCTTTATGATAAATTCCCGTTTACATTGACGCAATCAATCATGGATACTTCTTTGCCGTGGGGAGTAAGCGATTACGAACAGTTAGAAAATCTTCAGATCGAAGTCGATAAAACCTTAACGCAGTTCACAATGTTTAAAGATAAGGTCGCTGGTTTTAAATTCATCAATCCTGTAACATCCGGTGTCAGCAATTCAGAAATTACCAATCGCACGGGCATACTCAATCCGTCTAATGATCAAGCAGCAAATGGGTTAAGATATATAGACCCCCCTAAAATGCCCGCCGATTTATTAGCCGCGATTACCCTATATAAAGAGCTGTTCTTTCTTGTTTCAGGATCATTCGAGCTTGAGGCGGCTCAAACACCTGGTAAAGAAGTTATAGCGTATAAGGCCATAGCAGCCCTTATAGAACATGCATCGAATATACTAAAGGGCAAAGATTCTAATTATGGTAGGATGGCGAGAGAACGTGGCCGGATGTTTCTTTCTCATGTGATGAATTTTTACACAGAAGATAGGTGGATACCAGTCGAAAGGGACGGAATAGAAGAACAACGAGCTATTAACGGACGC
>JAUWQS010000347.1 GCA_030610915.1 Pseudomonadota bacterium
GGAAATTAGAAATTTTGGAGAGATGAAACGAATTTACGAGTTGACAGGCTTCGGCGTGAGCTCAGTCGAGTCGGACAAAAGCATGAAGGCCGAGTTTCCAATTTCTATTTTCTAATTTCAATATTCAGTAAACGCTTACCGTGGATCGAGACCAACACTTTAAAAATGTAATCCCCTATTTATTGAGCTGATACAGATATTTATTATCTCAAATAGTCATAGAAAAGATGATATGGGGAAGACGTTAAGATGATTGATCCAAACCAAAAATCAAAAGGATATTCCCTTGTAAGTGCGTTTAGGAACCTGTCGGTGCCAAGAAAGTTGTCAGTAATTATCTTTATGTTTGCTTTCTTTCTGATTGTGCTGGCGGTTGTAAATGTTGTTGCCTTGGAGATCCTGTCGGGTTTCAGGACTTATGTGGGAGGGGAAGGGCTATACTCCAAGAACCAGAAAGATGCGGTTTATTATCTGGTGAAATATGCAGATTCTCATAATGAGGAGGAATATGAAAAGTTTTTAGAGGTCATAAAGGTGCCCCTGGCCTGCCGGAAGGCACGTCTGGAATTGGAGAAACCCGACGCTGATCTGGAAATCGCCTCCCGGGCATTAATCGAGGGTCGCAACCATCCAGAAGATGTAAGGGCAACAATACATATCTTCAGAACATTACGGAATATCGGTTATATCGACAAGATAACAGGCATATGGGCTGAAGGTGATGATTATATTGTTAAGTTAACAGAGTTAGGCGATGAATTGCACAATGTTATTTCAGGAGGACAGGCTACAGAAGAAAAGTTACAATCTATCCTTGATGAAATAGATGTGACAAACAAAAAGTTAATGTCTTTAGAAGATGAGTATTCGGCAACCTTTGGGAAGGCAGCTCGACAGACAAAGAGATTTTTGGTGTGTTTTATTCTGTTAATATTTGTCCTTTCTCTGACAACTGGCGTATTGATATCGCTTTTGATCTCAACCGATATTAAGAAGAAGATCATCTTGTTAAAAAAAGGGGCCGCGAGAATTGCAGAAACTGGTTATGAAGCGAAGATCGGGATGGAATCTAAAGATGAGTTCGGCGAGCTTGGAATGGCCTTCGATGATATGTCGCAGAGGCTTCTGGAGACAAAGATCAGTTTAGAAAAGAAGAATAAAGAACTTTTAATAGCACAGGAGGAAATGAAAAAGGCGTGTGATTCGGCGCTCGCGGCAACACGCCTCAAGTCTGCGTTCCTTGCCAACATGAGCCATGAGATTCGCACTCCTATGAATGCGGTCATAGGTTTTTCCAATATGCTCCTTGACACCGATCTCGATGAGAATCAGATCGATTATGCGAAAACTATTATCGCGAGCGGGGAGGCCCTCCTCTCTCTGATCGATGATATCCTGGACTTCTCCAAGATCGAGGCAGGGGCGTTGGATTTCGAACAGACAGACTTTGATCCGGAGCTCCTTGCTTATGAGGTCTGCGATATAATCCGCCCCAGGATTGAATCAAAGCCGATTGAGATCCTGTGCCATACCGGTGACAACCTTCCATCCCTGGTGCGAGGAGATCCCGGACGGTTCCGACAGGTATTGCTTAATCTTATGAGTAATGCCTCCAAGTTCACAGAATCCGGAGAGATAGAACTCGTTCTTGATAAGGAAGAAGAAAGAGATAAAAAAATAAAGCTTCACACCACAGTTCGGGATACAGGCATCGGGATACCAAAGGACATGTTATCCGTTATCTTTAAACCCTTTCTACAGATTGATGGTTCAGATACGAGAAGGCATGGCGGCGTCGGTCTTGGCCTTGCCATATGCAAACAGATGTCAAATCTTGCCAATGGCGATATCTGGGCGGAAAGTGAGGTGGAAAAGGGGAGTACCTTTCATGCCACTGCGTGGTTTGGGAAGGTTGAAGAAAAAGAGACCAAAAGGATTATCCCTGTATCGCTTTCAAACAAGAAGGCCCTTATTGTTGACGATAACCGGAGAAATCTTGATATTTTAACCCACATTTTAGAGTTGATTGAGATGCGTGTTGCTGCTCTTGAAAGCGGAGAAGAGGCTCTGCCGGCTTTGCAAAGAGCCCTGGAAAATAACGATCCATTCGACCTTTGCGTCCTTGATATCCATATGCCTGGGATGAGCGGATATGAAGCGGCAGAGCAAATCAGGAATTCGAAAACAGGTAAGGAGATATCAGACATACCACTAATTGCTCTATCTTCTTTGATGGAGCGGGATGCCCGGAAGTGTGAGGATGCGGGATTTAATGGTTTTTTGAGCAAACCTGTCCATAGAGAAAAGCTCTATCGGATACTGGAGAGAATGATGGGAAAAACAGATGGCGGAGGTGAAGAGGATAAAGCGGCAAAGCAGAAAATTATTACGCAGTATTCAGTCAGGGAAGAGATGAAACGTTCCGTGCGTATCCTTCTGGCGGAAGACAACCTGGTCAATCAGAAGCTGGCAAGGATGATGCTGACCAAGGCCGGGTATCAGGTGGAGGTGGCCGGTAACGGCAGGAAAGCCTTTGAAAAATACACTGTGTCCCCTGCGAGTTTTGATCTGATCCTTATGGATATCGAGATGCCGGAGATGGATGGAATTGATGCAACCCATGCGATAAGAAGGTTTGAAGGGCAATTGCTAACCGGAGATAAGTTAACGGGGAAAACCTTGCCGGTGAAGCGTCATGTTCCGATCATAGCCATGACCGCCCATGCCATGAGGGGTGACAGGGAGAAGTGTCTCGCAGCGGGCATGGATGACTATGTATCGAAACCGATCAAGAGAGAGACTGTCTTTAAGGTTATAGAAAAGTGGATTTTTAACGTGAAGTAAACAAAACGTTGAAATTAGAAATTGGAAATTTGGCCTTCATGCTTTTGTACTGCCAACTCGTAAACTCGTTTCATTCCTGCCTGTGCATGCCTGCACGCAGACAGGTCCCCCAAATCT
>JAUWQS010000395.1 GCA_030610915.1 Pseudomonadota bacterium
TACAGAAGCTGTCATCAGAGCAGCAAGCGAATCAACTTTACCTCTTGGCTTACAAACATAGTTTTTCTCTGCGTTCTTTGCGTCTCTGCGGTGAACGCTTACCTCGAAACTTTAGACTCGAAACTTTAGCTCCGCAAGCAGGTGTTCCCTTGAGCTATCCAGATCAGGGGCCGGCCCACGCTCCGAAGGATCATCAAAACAAGACATCTTGACAGGATTGCCTGCAAGCTTGATCCTGCCCACTACCGGATCATCCATCGTAACCACCATATTACGTGCTTGCACGTGCGGATCGTGCAGCACCTGTTCCATATTATGAATGGGGCCGCAGGGGAGCCCGGTCTCTTCCATAACCTGCAACCAATGAGCGCCGGTCTGAGTCTTGAGGCTATCTTCCAAGTCTCTCTGAAGGTCTTCAACATTTTCAACACGGTTGGCCGGATTATCATACCTTGGGTCTAAAGCCAGTTCCGGGCGACCTATAACCTCGGACAGTATTTGGAATTGTTCATTATTGCCCGCCGCTATGATGATGTAGCCGTCCGACGTGGCAAAAGCGGCAAAGGGGGCTATCGAGGGATGACGCGATCCAAGGGGTTCAGGCACACTTTCCGTGGCAACATAGCGGGCAATGGCATTCTCAAGGATAGCGACCTGACAGTCTAACATTGCGATATCTACGAATGTGCCATGGCCCGTCCTTTCCCGCTGATACAGCGCTCCAGTGACACCGATCGTTGCAAAAAGACCCGCTGTTATGTCACCGATCGATGTTCCGACCCGCGTCGGCGGCCCCCCTGGTTGACCGGTCAGGCTCATCAATCCACCCATTCCCTGAATAACCATATCGAAGGCCGGCCGGGACGAATAAGGACCGGTATGTCCAAAGCCTGAGACTGCGACATAGATCAGTCCCGGGTATTTAGCCTGGAGGGTTTCCCAGCTATACCCCATTCGCTTCATAGCGCCGGGCCTGAAGTTTTCTACCAGTACGTCTGCGTTATCAAGCAACGCCTCAAAGATGCTGCGATCATCGTCTGACGATTTAAGGTCCAGCGCGATACTTTCCTTCCCTCTGTTAAGGGAGGCGAAATACGCGGATTTGCCGCTGATAAAAGGGCCGATGCCACGCGCAAGGTCTCCCGCTTCCGGCTCCTCGATTTTGATCACGCGGGCACCGAGATCGGCCAGTACCATTGTGCAATAAGGACCCGCCAGGACCCTTGTAAGATCGACCACCGTCACACCATTAAGAGGACCTTCCACTGTCGATGGTTTTAGAGCCATAAGAGGCCTTGTATTGGTCTCGAACCACTATCCCTGTAACATATCACTATATTAGAATCCGAACCAGCTCGGTAATTTAAATATTTAAATTACAAAAAGCATACTTACTTGAATAATAACTATTACTTAACCACTTGACGATGTCTCAGGTTTCATTATCTGTCTTGGGTGTGGATTTAGCTTTCTTTGCTTCACCTGCTTCGCCTGATTCGGAAGAAGTTTTTTTATCATTCTTGCTTCCATCGCTGGAGGGTACTTTCTTTCCACCATAATCGGTTACATACCACCCTGTGCCCTTCAGGTGAAAGGAAGAAAGTGAAACGAGTTTTCTGGCATGGCCATGACAGAATTTGCAGGTCTTAACTTCCGGGTCTGTAATTCGCTGAAACACCTCAAATTCACTGCCGCATTCCTCACATTTATATTCATAGATTGGCATTCTTGAAAAACCTCCATCAATTTTGATTCTGGTTATTAGTAACTACTCACGTAGTCAGGCTGAAGCTGTTGTAGGCTGAGTAGTTACGTTTGTAATTATTTAGTATCGTTCAAAAGGTTTGGCAAAATTTTCTTGCAGCATATTCTATGTTAGAGAATGATGACTGCAAATCTTCTATGGAGTTATCCACATCCGCGGCCGCAGCTTAGGAATAGCAAGGGCGGACGCGGTTGTGGGTAACTCCATTAAACGAAATCTCAACAGAAAGAAAAAGGCATTTGTTGTTACCATAAAAAGGAGTTTGCCCCAACTTTTGAACGTTACCAACAATTTGAACCACGAGAAGGATGATTGGCATTCTTTGGCTCTGCTCTATCAATAGCTTCTTGCAGCCCTTCAATTAATTCTCGAGCTTCTTCCACATTCAAGAAAACCGAACTGCCCTGAGAAGTAACTGGGTCTTCATTGGCATGAATTAACTGCAATGATATGCCGCCATCATTTTCAAGAACATAAACTCTGTAACCTGGGGCAGTTCCGGTAACATTGTCCAAGTCGCCGTAATCAGGTAGAAGTTTTCCATACATTTTGCTAGCCATATTTTCTGTCTCCTTAAAGGTTATAACGCCCAGGATGAGGAGCGCGTTTTTTGCGACTACTCCATCCGTTTGATGGCCTGAGGTTGGGGAGTCTCCCAAAGTTACGTTAAAAGGAGCGCTTCTCATCCTGGGCGTTGGTGCCCCGAAGGGGGGCCATCAAGTTATTGAGCGGATATGGATATCATCACCTTTGTAATGATATCCGCCTTCTTAAATGTAGGAAGGGTTATGTTCCCCGCTCCTTGTGGTTTGTTGGAGTCGC
>JAUWQS010000079.1 GCA_030610915.1 Pseudomonadota bacterium
GGTGTCGAGACATTCAGGGATATCAGTCTCGTAGAAAAGCTCAGGAAGGAGATTGAACAAGGATACACATTTGAAGATATTATTTCAAAAAATCACGCTGTTCATGAGTTGTTCCAGATCCTGCCGGATGTGGCGGACAGCTTGAGCACAGTGCTGATAGAGGGTGAAAGCGGAACGGGAAAGGAACTTTTTGCCAGGGCAATTCACAACTTGGGTTCGAGAAAAAACAGACCTTTTATTGCCGTCAATTGTGGGGCGCTGCCGGATACACTACTGGAATCCGAGCTTTTCGGCTATAAGGCGGGGGCGTTTACCGATGCGAAAAAGGACAAACCCGGTCGCTTTAAACTTGCTGATAAGGGCACGATTTTTCTTGATGAGATAGGGGATATATCGCCTGCGCTTCAGGTTCGCCTTTTACGTGTTCTTCAGGAAAAAACCTATGAGCCTCTGGGGGCTGTAGAAAGCGTAAAGGCAGATGTTCATATAATTACCGCTACAAATAAAAGATTATTCAAACTGGTCAAGGCCGGCAAATTCAGAGAGGACCTCTATTATCGAATCAATGTGATACAACTGGAGCTGCCCCCACTTCGCGAGAGGATGGAAGATGTCCCGCTGCTGGTTGACCACTTTATAAGACGTTTCAATGACATGCAGAAAAAGGACGTTGCTGGAATTACTGAGGAAGCCCTTGCCTGTCTGATGTCTTACGACTATCCGGGAAATATAAGAGAATTGGAAAATATCATTGAACGAGCCTTTATCTTGTGCAAGACAGAAATGATCGGAAAGGAGCACCTTCCCGAGCCGGTATGTTCGTTTTCCGGAGTGGACTACTCAAAACATGCGGAGGGGATGACGTTTAAGGACATGGAGACGATATTTTTAATCAATGTCCTGCGCAGAAATAACTGGAATCGATTGAAGACTGCTCATGAGCTTGGCATCCATAAAAGCACGCTCTTCCGAAAAATCAAATCACTGGAAATAGAGATTCCCGGCAAAAAATAGACAAATACGAAATATAACAGGCTCGTAAAAAGTCTGAAAAACACTCTTTTGTCATTCTGGTGAGCCGAAGCCCTGAGTATAACGAAGGGGATAGCGAAGAATCTGATATCATTGAGATTCTTCGTCGCTCCGCTCCTCAGAATGACACTGCGTGGACTTTTTACGATTTCATCAACATTCGATTTTATGCATTCCCTGGCATGGTTTCTGCTGTACATTTAACACAGGAGACGGAAAAATGAAAGTCGCAGTACCTGTCTGGGGCCATTTTGTTTCGACGGTTTTTGATTTTTGCGACCATCTTTTGATCGTGAACATAGAGTCTGGGCGGATAAAAGATCGGACAACGGTTCACTTCGCCGAAAATACGATTGCAGCCAAGGCCGTCAGATTGAGAAAAATTGGTGTTCAGACCCTTCTTTGCGGGGCAATTTCAAGACCCCTGGAAAGGATGATCGTTGCGTCAGGAATTGTGGTTATACCATTCTTGAGGGGAACGGCGGATGAGATACTTCAAGCCTATCTTACAGGCAATCTGTTAGATGGACGTTTTGCCTTGCCGGGCTGCCGCACCGCTGGATGGCATCGCAGAAGAAGAGGAATGAGGAGCCGCGGCAGGTGTGGGTGAAAAGCCCCGGTTTATTGAGCTATTACAAAAAAAGGTGGTAAATATGAAAATTGCGATTACTTCCTATGGTAAGGATCTCTCCAGTAAAGTGGATCGAAGTTTTGGGCGTGCAAAGTGGTTTATCGTTGTTGATACTGAGTCAGGCATTTTTGAAGCACATGACAACAAGCAGAACGTAAGCCTACCCCAGGGCGCCGGCATACAGGCCGGTCAGAACGTCGCAAATCTGGGGGTTGATGCGATCCTGACCGGCAATATTGGTCCCAATGCCTACAGAACGCTCAGCGCTGCTTCTGTTAAAATATTTCTTATCGAAAAAGGTATCGAGATTGTCGAGGATGCCCTTTCTGAATGGAAGGCTGGCCGCCTGAAAGAGGTGACGGAGGCAACTATCGAGGGACATTGGGTATAGTAAAAAAGGATTGGCGAAGTTGCATATCTGCAACCTTTACATAAATATAGGTTGCAAAATAGCAACTCCTATTTTTCTTTATGACTTTCAAAGTATGTAACCCCTTGAAACGTGAAACTTTTATACGCAGCAGATTCTGGCACACTTTTTGAAATATAAATTAGTAGAGTTTTAATTAGCTTTTGCGTAACAGTGAAAAACAAGGAGGTGATTTTAATGCCAGGTGGAAATAGAACAGGACCGGCAGGGATGGGTCCGATGACAGGCAGGGCGGCAGGCCTCTGTGCAGGATATTCAGTGCCCGGATATATGAATCCCATTGCTGATGGAGGTTTTTTGGGAAGCGCTCCTTATGGCAATGTGGCGCCAGGCTATTCGGGGGGGTATGTTCCCTATGGACAGGCAGGATACTATGGCGGTTTTGGGAGATCTTTTGGATTTGGCAGAGGCTTCGGAAGAGGCTGGTCCGGCAGGGGTCGTGGATTTGGTCGTGGTCGGTGGTAGATTAATTTTTTACCTAATAAAATAGACAGATAAGAGGAGGAGATAATATTATGCCAAGAGGTGATCGAACTGGACCGCAGGGGCAGGGGCCGCGAACGGGTCGTGGTTTAGGGCCATGTGGGACAGGAACAGGAGAAAATCCGGATTCCGGTCAGAATATCGGATTCTTCCGTAGACTGGGAAGGGGTCTGGGAATTGGCCGGGGAGGAAAAGGAAGAGGAATGGGGCAAGGTTCGGGTCGCGGACGTGGCGGACAGGGCCAGGGTCGCAATTAGGCTGAAGGTAGATAGACTGAAGACTATCAGGCGCTGACAGCCTTCAGCCTAACCCGGATAAGCCGGAAAAGCTCAAAGTTCGAAGCTCAAAGCTGAAAGCTCAAAGCTCAAAGCTCAAAGCAAAAAACAGAGCATCGCTATAAAGTTTGAGGCATTCGCAAAAAGTCCACACAGTGTCATTCTGAGGAGCCCTTCGCCCATGTCATTCTGAGGAGCGAAGCGACGAAGAATCTGGGACTCAGGATAAACTCCGCGACGAAGAATCTCAATGATATTAGATTCTTCGCTATTGCTCAGAATGACAGCGGATATGACAACAAATTCTTTTGCCAGTTTGGCACGAATTTCACAACTAAGGGACTAAACAACCTAAATAGTGCCTGAACGAAAACCCTGAAATATAGTTTTTCAGTTTTGTCTGGAAAACTCAAACGCGCTGAGATTGTTTTCTTTTTTTAACTCAAAACTCGAAACAGTGTCTGAACGAGGTTTTCGTTCAGACACTAAATAAGGAGGTATTTATCATGCCAGGTGGAGATAGAACAGGACCGGCAGGGATGGGTCCGATGACAGGCAGGGCAGCAGGTCTCTGCGCAGGATATCCAGCGCCAGGATATATGAATCCTGTTGGTGGCAGAGGTTTTGGTGGTTTTGGCCGTGGCGGAGGCTGGGGCCGTCGTAATCAGTTTTACGCAACCGGTTTGACCGGCTGGCAACGTGCCGCTTATGGTTACCCGGTTTATGCAGGGGCGGTTCCTTATGGAGTGCCGTACGGGCCAACAGTAACAAAGCAAGAGGAACTCGATGGGCTGAAAGGCCAGGCAGAGTACCTGGAGGATTCCCTGGAAGGTATTAAGAAACGCATGGCAGAGTTAGAAGAAAAAACCAAAGAGGGATAAAAACAGAAAGGGCGCTGGTATAGGAAGGATTTAATATCCTACATCTATTACCGGCGCTTTTTTATTTGTCAAGCTTGCGTTTTGAATGTAGGATGTTTATGATAGTTACGTTCTTTTGTACTTAGTAGCTCTCGTAGCTTAATACTTTTTTTCAGGAAAGGGGTTAAAAAATGAAAATAGCAGTAACAGCAACAGGTCCATCCCTGGATGATCAGGTTGAAGCTCGTTTTGGGCGGACTCCCTATTATTTGTTCGTAGATCCGGAGACAATGGAATTTGAGGCCCTGCAGAATCCTAATGTTGCGGCGGGAGGCGGCGCCGGTATCCAGTCGGCGCAATTGATGTCGGATAATGGTGTTCAGTATGTTCTGACGGGAAATTGCGGGCCCAATGCGTTCCAGGTTTTCACGGCTGCAGGTATCCAGGTTATTGTGGGAGTCACTGGATCTGTCCGTCAGGCAGTTGAGCAATTTAAAGTCGGCGCCTTTACTGGAACCGACCAGGCCAATGTAGCGAGTCACTTTGGGGTGGGGGCAGGCGTGCCTCCGCAAAGTGGTCAAAGCGGAATAGGCGGAGGCACGGGCATGGGTGGCGGTCGTGGTATGGGAATGGGCGGTGGTCGTGGCATGGGCGGCGGTCGCGGTATGGGAATGGGAGGCGGTCGTGGTATGGGTATGACGGGGCAAACCGGCACTCCTGAAAATCTTGCACCTCAAGGAACCATGACGAAGGAAGAAGAATCAGCCGTGCTTAAGGAACGGGCACGTATGCTTCAAGAGGAGCTCAAACGCGTTAAAGGGCAAATTGATGAAGTGGACAAAAAGGGGAAGTAAGCGTTCACCGCAGAGCTCGCAGAGAGCGCAGAGAAACTATTCTTGTAAGCCAAGAGCTAAAAACGTTCTAACGTTTTGCTGAAGGCTGAAGGAAGAATAACCTAATGAAATTGTTTGTAATTTCCTCCAACTCGACTACTCGATTATTTAACTGTTTTGTCATCTCTGCGGTCTCTGCGGTGAACAGTTACACGGAAAGGAATAAAATATCTTGAAGCTAACTATCGCAAGCGGAAAGGGCGGCACGGGAAAGACAACAATGGCAACAAATCTTGCCCTGACTCTTGCCGATATGGGAAAAACAGTCGAGCTGCTGGATTGTGATGTCGAAGAGCCGAACTGCCATATCTTTCTGAAACCGGAAATTGAATCATCCACCCCTGTCACTGTGCTCAAGCCGGAAGTTATTGAGGGAAAGTGTACGGGTTGCGGTATTTGCGCGGATGTCTGCGAATTCAGCGCTATTGCCGTTATAAAAGGTAAGGTGCTGATATTTCCTGAACTATGTCATGGTTGCGGCGCATGCAAACTATTTTGTCCTGAAGATGCAATTATAGAAACAACAAGAGAGGTAGGTATTGTCGAGGAAGGAAAAAGCAACAATGTCGGTTTTGTTCAGGGATTGCTTAATATAGGAGAACTTATGTCCCCTTCGGTTATCCACGCAGTCAAAGCGGCGGCCAAGGAAGGTGAAATTGTTCTCATTGACTCTCCTCCCGGAACATCCTGTCCTGTTATCGAGGCAGTTAAAGGTTCAGACTTTGTTGTCCTCGTTACGGAACCGCCCCCTTTTGGTCTTAATGATTTAGAACTCGCCGTTGGCATGGTCAGAAAGCTGGATATACCATTTGCGGTGGCCATTAATCGATCTGATATCGGCGATGAAGACGTGAAGGAATACTGTAAAAAAGAAAAAATCGAGATTGTCCTGGAAATACCCGATGATCGCAGAATCGCCGAGGCTTATTCGCGAGGGGAAATGGTAATTCATGCGTTGCCGGATTATCGAAAATTATTTGAAGAGTGCTGGATGCGCATAAAGGTGTTAAGCTCATGAAGGAAATCGTTGTAATCAGCGGAAAAGGCGGCACCGGGAAAACAAGTATTGTGGCGTCCTTTGCGGCGCTGGCGGGGAAGAAAGTCCTGGCGGACTGCGATGTGGATGCGGCCGATCTGCACCTCGTCCTCAATCCCGTAATAGAACACCGGGAAGATTTCAGCGGCGGTAAGAAAGCCATGATACTGGAAAATGAATGCCTAAGCTGCAATCGATGCATAGAAGAATGTCGTTTCGATGCGATACATTACCCTGTTTTGAATAACGGAGAGATAGCAGATACCCCTCAAATAAATCCCATTTTCTGCGAGGGTTGCGGAGTTTGTATGCGCGTCTGCCCGGCTGAGGCAATCTCTTTTGAACCGGCAGTAAACGGTGAGATGTACATCTCTTCGACGAATCATGGACCGATGGTGCATGCGAGACTCGGTATGGCCGAGGGCAACTCGGGGAAACTGGTAACGCAAATTCGCCAGGAGGCCCGCTCGATTGCGGAGAGAGAAAGACTCGACTATATTATAATCGATGGTTCGCCCGGCATCGGATGCCCCGTTATTGCATCTATAACAGGCGCTGATCTCGTTCTCGTTGTAACCGAACCCACTCTGTCAGGCCGGCACGATTTACTGCGGGTGTCGGAACTCACCGCGCATTTTCAAATTCCAACGATTGTGTGCGTCAATAAGTGGGATTTAAACCCCGAAGTCGCGGAGCAGATTGAAGCGGAAGCGAAAGAATGTGGTATTAAGGCAGCGGGGAGAGTCCGATACGATAACGCAATTACAAAGGCACAGATTATGAAGATCAGCGTTGTTGAATATACCGACGGCGCCGTCTCTGAAGATATCAGGCAGGTCTGGAAAAATACGATTTCAAGGTTATAGGGTTCACGGTTAAGCGAATGAAGGAGAGACGGAGCTCCGAGATGAATGCGGAGTTCCTCTGGTTCTTGTGATACGCAGAAAAGTTTTGCACGGAAGTTCGTAGGGTGGATTAAGCGGAGCGAATCCACCAAAAACTCTGATCGCTTTGGTGGATTCGTCGCTTACGCTCCTTAATCCACCCTACGCCTTGGATGCGACCAACCGTTGAACCGTGAACCGTGAACCGTGAACCAGTAGTTACACAGGAGCACACATTGTGAAAATATCTTTAGACTGTTTTCCCTGCTTTCTCAGGCAGACCCTGGAGGCAAGCAGGATATCCGGCGCTGATGAAAAGACGCAGAGGGAAGTCTTAAACTCGGTTATGAGGGTGTTGCAAAATCTCCCGGAGAAAACAACGCCCCCACAGATGGGCCGGCTGATTCACAAGACTATCAGAGAGGCTGCCGGTAACCCTGATCCGTACAAAGAAATAAAGCAGTGTCACAATGAACAGGTATTAAAGATGGAGGCTGATCTGACAAATCTTGTGAACGAGTCATCCTCTCCTCTAATCAGTGCCTTAAAACTTGCCGGCGCCGGAAACCTGATTGATCTGGGGCCCGAGCGTAAGTGGAGTGATGTGAGTGAGGTCTTTGAAGGTTTTGTGGATAAAAAGTCCGGTTTTTTTGATTATCCCACTCTTGAAAACTCTCTGAAAAATTCAAGCACGCTTTTTTATATAGGTGACAAC
>JAUWQS010000187.1 GCA_030610915.1 Pseudomonadota bacterium
AAGATCGATATATCCAGACCTTCCGAACAAAATCCATTTTGTGCGCTCCAATTATTAACAAATCTGATCTTACCGGCATCTTCTATCTGGAAAACAACCTTGCGGCAGGCGCATTTACCGCCGAGCGCGTGGAAATACTCCGGCTTTTGAGTTCCCAGATCGCGATTTCACTGGAAAATGCCGGGCTTTACGCAAACCTTGAGGAGTCGGCATCGCATTACAGGGAGCTTTACGAAAATATTATAGATATGGTGGTATTTGTTGGCAGAAACGGCAGGATACTCATGGCAAATCCACGTTTCTACGAGACCCTGGATATTCTTAGGAGTGATGGAACCGGTCTTTCTCTCCGGAAATACATACACCCCGAAGACTTTTCCCGTGTGACAAAGGATATGCCTGAAATGCTCATGAAGGAACAGGAGGTAAGGGATTTTCAGTTCAGAATTATGGACCGGCACGGCAAGATCTTCGATGTTGAGTGCAACGCAAGGCATATAAAAAGAGATGATGAACTTACCGGATTCCAGATGGTGATCAGGGATATCAGCGAAAGAAAGAGATTGGAGAGGGAGATTCTTGAATCTAACAGAAATGTCCAGATCGCCAGAACGGCAACCATTCTGGGCCTGGCAAAGTTAGCGGAATACAGGGACAAGGAAACCGGTCTCCACCTGGAAAGAATACGGGATTATACAAAGGCGCTGGCTGAGGAGCTGGCCGGCATGCCGGCGTATAAAGGCTATATTACAAGGGAATATATAAATGATATTTACTTTTCATCCATCCTCCACGATATAGGAAAGGTGGGTATACCCGATTCCATACTGTTGAAGCCTGCCAAACTCACCCCTGTGGAGTTCGAGGAGGTAAAGCGCCACTCCGTCCTGGGAGGAGATATCCTTAAGGCTGTTGAGTCCCGGATTGAGGGCAGGTCATTTCTGGCCCTTGGAAAAGAGATCGCCTACTATCATCACGAGAGGTGGGACGGGACAGGATATCCGGAGGGTCTCAAGGGCGAGAAGATACCGCTGTCGGCCAGGATTGTCGCCCTTGCGGACGTATATGACGCCCTTACTTCAGAGAGACCTTACAAGGAGGCCTACACCCACGAAAGGGCCAGAAAGATTATTATCGATGGAAGAGGCGGACACTTTGATCCCGATGTCGTGGATGCCTTTGTGGCTCGCGAGGTTGACTTCAATACTATACGCGAGAAGATGCAAGATGAGAATGAAAGCGCTGTTTAAAGGAGGAAAAATGAGAAATTACAGGATATTGCTGATGATCTTATTTCTGGGAACTGTCTTCTTACCGGCCGGCTGCGCCCTGACGCCGGAGGTTGACCGGATGGCTGTAGACACGACTGTTGATATCAGCGGCCGCTGGAATGACGCCGATTCCAGAATGGTGGCGGACGAGATGATCAAGGATTGTCTTGAACGGCCATGGCTGAATAGATTCAGTGACAGCCATAGCGGAAGGATTCCCACCGTTATTGTGGGCATGGTCAGAAATCGGAGTCATGAACACATCAATGTCCAGACCTTTGTCAAGGATATGGAAATGGCATTGATCGACTCGGGTCGGGTTCGATTTGTAGCTTCAAAAGGGGAGCGTGGCCAGATCCGCGGGGAGAGGCTGGATATGGCAGCGCACGCCTCGGACGAAACTATGAAGGGGCCGGGTGAGGAGATCGGCGCGGACTTTATGCTGATTGGAACAATAAATACCATCAGGGATGAAGTGGCAGGCAAAGCAGTGATGTTCTATCAGGTCAACCTTGAATTGGTTGCCATGGCCGATAATGTCAAGGTATGGATTGGTGGAAAGAAAATCAAGAAGCTGATTGAGAAACGAAGATTCAAATGGTAGTGTTGGAGCATGAAACCTTCGCTGCAGATCAAGCGAAAGAGGATCGGCCTTTGTTGTCTTCTTCTTTTGTCATTTTTTGTTATTTCATGCGCATCCAATATCAGATACTACCCACAACTTAATGAATATCTGTATGCCCGGGATTATGATTCAGCCTGCCGGCTGATAAAGGAAAACAGGAAAGACTTCAAAAAACGAGATGCCCTTCTCTATTATTTAGACGAAGGGATAGTAGCTCACTTTGCTTCCCGCTATAAGGAAAGTAACCAGAGCTTATCCAGAGCAGGATTCATAATGGATGAACTGTATACCAGAGCTCTCTCAAAGGAGGCTGTGTCTTTTGTGATTAACGATAATGCAATTCCGTACAGGGGGGAAGATTTTGAAAGCGCCCTGGTGAATCTGTTTATGTCTTTGAACTATGCGGGGCTGGGTCTCTGGGACGATGCCCTGGTGGAGGCAAGAAAAGTTGACAATAAATTGAATATTCTCAACGCCCGGTATGAAGAAAACGAGAGGAATGTTTACAGGGAAGACGCCTTTATTCGTTTTTTGATGGGTGTCCTCTATGAAGCGCAAGGTGAGATCAACGATGCGTATATCTCTTATTGGAAGTCTCAAGAGATATACAGTGCCGACTACCTGCCAAACTATGGGGTCTCTCCGCCGGCCTTCCTGATTGAGAGTTTACTGGGCGCGGCACAAGCCATGGGTTTTCAGGAAGAGATGATGGAGATTCAGCGGGAATATCCGGATATCGCAATTGCGCAGCAGGTTATAAAAAAGGATATGGCAGAGGTTTATTTTATACATTATAATGGACCGGGGCCGGAAAAAGTTGAAGAATATTTTCTTGTTCCAATGCCTGACGGGTATATAATGAAGATTGCATATCCAAGGTTTGTGAAGAAAAGCTACGGCATCCGCGGCAGCAAAATACTGCTGAAGAATTTATCATCTTGCCACTCTTACAGCTTCGATACGGCGTTGATGGAGGATATTTCATCCATCGCAGTAAAGAATCTTGATAACAGGATCAATAGAATCAGGGCAAAGGCCATTGTTAGAATGACAGCGAAATACCTGACGGCAAGGGCGGCAGAGAAAGTGGCGAGGGAAAAGGGGGGTGACATTCTTGGCCTGATGGTCAGGGCTGCTTCACAGATTATTAGTCTAACAACTGAACACGCGGATATACGCCACTGGAGATTGCTGCCTTCAGAGATCAGGGTCGGCAGGGCGGTTATCGCTCCGGGAGAGTACGAGGGGGAAATATCGTTTGTGACTGCCGGTGGGACTGTTGTTGATTCCATCCATACGCCACGCTTTAGTGCAACAAAGGGAGAAAAGAAATTCTTCACGTTCCGTACCCTTAATTAGTGCCGTTCACGGCTTGAAATTGGAAATTGGAAAGTAGAAATTTGGGAGAAGATGAAACGAGTTCACAGGTTCACAGGTTCAAAGGTTCAAAGGTTTTAACCTCTGAACCCTGAACCCAAAATAGTTGAGTGTGGGAAGGCGCATAATATGAGCCGATTCTGGAGACAGATGA
The DNA here is from genome assembly GCA_030610915.1 of Pseudomonadota bacterium. The sequence continues at coordinate 3,428 of JAUWQS010000187.1, forward strand.
GGATAGCTTTTTTATTGTTTTCGATTCTGGCCTTGCTAATTGCTGCAGGGTGTGTAAAGAGATCAGGGATTCCTGTGGAAGAAATTCGGGAAAAGGCAGACAGGGCATTTGACGATTTAAAGGCTGAAGAAACAGGCCGGATGAGAATAGATTTTCCTGAAGAGAGGGGGAAAGAATGGACAGAGCAGTCAGGTCGGTTTGATGAGAGACGAAAAGGAAGCGCCCAGGTCATTACCGGCAAGAGACCGGATTGGGTGAATGGCGAAAGCGTCCAGTATCCTTCATCCCTGTATTTGACAGGGGTCGGGTATGATTCGGAACGCCGGTCGGCGGAGGATAAGGCCAGGGCCGAGATTGCCAGGATATTTTACAGTAATATAGATTCCCGAACCCGAACTTATCAGGGATATCTGCAAACCACATCTCAAGGAAAGACAAGAACAAAAGAGACCTTCGATATCGAGGGTATTACCAGGGTGTCAACTCAGAAGGTACTTTCGGGGGTGAAAATCTCCAATGTTTACAGGGAGACAGAACCGGAATCTCTTTTTTATGCCCTTGCCGTGCTGGACCGCCGTCAATCGGCGGAAATACTCCGGCATAAGATCCAAGAACTGGATCGGGATATCAAAAGACTTTTCACCGGCGCGCAAGAGGAAGGAGATAAACTCGCCGGCATAAAAAAGCTCAAAGAGGCCATCCGGAAGCACATCTTGAGGGAAGCCTGTGACGCTGAACTTCGGATCGTTAACATATCCGGAGAGGGAATCTCCCCTAAAACCGGTTTCACTGAAATGAAAAATCGTCTGTCGGCAGTCCTGCTCAGGGATTTTTTGATTGCGCTGTCGGTTGAAGGCGACAGAGCTGATGAAATACGGGAGGCCCTTGTCCAGGGATTGAATCGGGAGGGATTTTCGGTTTCCGAGGATATTGGCCGGGCGAATGTTCTGGTCAAGGGCGCCGTCGAGATCAAACCAATTGAGCATGGGACGCCGGAGTGGAAATATGTCCGGTGGAAGTCGCATTTCGATCTGGTGGACCGGAAAGGCGGAGCCGTATTTGGCAGCATCGGCAAGACGGGCAGGGAAGGACATGTTAACCTTTCGCAGGCCGAAGATCGAGCGGTTCGA
>JAUWQS010000136.1 GCA_030610915.1 Pseudomonadota bacterium
CGAAGCGAATCCACCGAAAGCCTTTTGTGGCTATGCCAGCACAGCGAAGAACGATTGGCAGGGATGAAACGATTTGACAGTATCAAAGCATGAAGGCCGAATTTCCAATTTCTAATTTCTAATTTCCGTGAACGCTTACAATAATCTTTTGGGATAACGCTGTTGATTTGTTGGTTCGTTTGGGACTTTTCTGATGTTAAGATAACCAGTTCAAGTGTAGCAATACAACTAACACAAATACTTTTCGGAGGAAGAAACTTCTTGGATTGTGTATTTGCACCCTTTGTTGACAGGTATTTTCCTGTCTGTGTTACAAATACTTTTCCATGCATATCTGGAGTTGTTATGAATGGAATTTCTCCACCATAATTCTCAGGATCTTTTGTTGGCGGTGTTTCCCCACAAATGACCTCACCAAGGTCAGAAACAACTCCAATCTACCATCCCCTCGGAATCTGTCCCAGTTCGGAATCTTCAAAGCTATCGGGGAAGAAGTTGAGAATTTCCGGGGTCATGTAGGGGCAGACCTTCTTGTCTGCCCCTTTTGTGGGCGACCACACAGTGTCGCCCCTACGGGCGTGGACGGGGTCGAAATCGACAAACCAGCTCTTGAAGATGGCGCGGGCCATGGACTCCAGCGTTTCATTCATCTTGTGGTTTAGTTCGATCTTGTCGTCCAGTGAACCGAGAATGTGGGCGATGGCGCGTTGGTCCGAAAGTGGTGGTATCAGGAACTCCAGTGATTTCAGTGTGCTGCCTGAAAGTTCCTGAAAGGTCGAGGCCGACGCATGTTGTTTCAGGTAGTCGGTGTTGCCAAGCAGCAAGTAGAAAACGAATTCCGGGTCGAACCCATCTTTGACAATCAAGCTGCGAAACCACTGATTTGTCGATAGTGGAACCTTAGCAATCGCGAGATAGCCGACAGGCGAGCGGCTTGTCAGTAAAATGGTCTTGGGCGGGAGCATACGGGCACTGCTGTTCTGGAGGCCAGTCTCTGTAATGTTCCTCTCACCATGCGAGATATACCGGGGATGATCTCCAGAAAGGTCTTTCGGCGTGAGCCATGGTATATCCCCCTCCCAGTATTCGTCTTTCTTCGTATTAGGGGTTCCGCCGCCAATCACCTCGGCAAGCTCGGCGGCTTTATGGTAGCGCCATCCCTCGGGCATGGACTTATATTCATGGCGAGCTTGTATGGTGACGTATTCCTCAAGGATGTGGTGGCGAAACTCAGGTGATATTCTGTGCCAATCCAGTAGATCAACAGTAATGGGTACAGCCGAATTCTCAAAATCCCCTTTTAGCTTTGTGAGCAAACTTCGCGGAATTTTGGTATCTCCGACAACTACAAGGTCCAAGTCCGAATGAGACTTCGCCGTCCAGGTTACACGAGAGCCAAAAGCACGCACTTCGCAATCTGGCACACGTTTAGCCAGAATGCGCCTGATCGTCGTCAAGTTCTGTTGTGCGATATCAATCATTCTTTTGTTCCAAGGCGTCGAATAGTCTTCGCGCATCCGGGAAAAATGTCTGAGCTACCTGGAATATTTCATCGGCGGCATCCTGATCGTAAGTATGCGATGTCTCGTCCCTTGCATCGTGATATTCCATCCACTGATCCACGTCGGCAATGAGAAGGCTTTCAGCACTCAAGCGGAAAAGTTCACGTCGTGTTACTCCATCCACATATGCCGCACCCATGTTGGTTTCCAGCCAGCGTTTCATGAATTTCCAGCACAACTCATATGTGAACTCGAAATTCTGAATTACTCCTGCTTTTATTACTTCCATCTCATCGTCGCTCAGTATGCTCATCTTTTCCGATGCCGCAACATTCAAAGCCCTCTCAAGGGACATGACAGCCTTTTTCAAACTACCAAGATCAAGCGCCATACTGACCTCCTTACTCATTGTTATTGCAGAATCCTAAAACTTTCCTGCCTGTGCCGAGGCCTCGGCAATTGTGCCACAACTTGTGGCACTTTTTCGATAAGCTCCGGATACTCACGATAAAAACGAACCGATGAATGCTCGGGGTATTATTGGTTGCCATCTCCATATTGCCGTTCACTCACTTTCATGATTGTCCCCCCCATAACCCAGTGCCTCCAGGTTCTTCCTGATCGTAGTTTCAAGCTCGTCAGCCTTTGCAAATTGTTTATATAATGTGGCGGAGAGGTCTGTCATCTTTTTTTCAAAGGGTTCACCGTCGTCTTCTACTTCTTCGGCGCCCACATATCGGCCGGGGGTAAGGACATAGCCGTGTTCCTTGATCTCGTCGACAGCGGCACTCTTGCAGAAACCCGGCACGTCCTCATAAGGGCGAACACTTAGGTTCGCCCCTACATCCACCCCTACATCTCCACCTGCCTGTGCGTCACCGCACGCAGACAGGCGCCAGGCATGGTAGGTTCCGGCGATTCGGTGGATCTCGTCATCGGAAAGTTCACGGTGGACGCGATCGATCAATGTTCCCATCTTGCGGGCATCGATAAAGAGGGTCTGATCGCATCGGTTGCGGAATCTGCCGTTTTTCTTGTTTCGGGAGATAAACCAGAGACAGACGGGAATCTGGGTCGTATAAAAAAGCTGTCCCGGGAGGGCGATCATGCAATCCACAAGGTCTCCTTCGATGATGCTTTTTCGGATTTCGCCTTCGCTTGCTGTATTGGTGGACATGGAACCGTTGGCCATGACAAACCCGGAAATCCCCGTCGGCGAAAGGTGATGGATGAAATGCTACTAACCAAAAGTGTATCTATAAAATCACCTCCTTCCAACGGGTTATGTAGTTTTTGCCTCTGGTCACCCCCGGCCGTTGATCAGGCGGAGCGAAGTGGAGACTGATCAACTCTGCGATAACCTGATGAAAAAGCGAAGAAAAATCAATAAACAACAAAATTTGCAGAAACCAAAAAACGGCCAGGCTTTTTCAGTCAGAGTTCATCGTAAGAAAAGGAAGAAAATAGTATTGGTAGGATTCTAAACCGGTGAAAATGGCTGGGAATTAGTTCGGTGGTGACACGCCAAAGCATTTACAATGCACGCTTAAGAATAAAGACTATCAAATGGAGAATATATAACAATGAGCGGAACACTTTCATACATAGCAGAATCGGGAAGCGTTGGCGATTACATCAACACCATATTGTCACCGAGTACGAGAAAGAACTCTGTATTACAGTGCACTTGAACTGCCTGCTGCAGGCAGGGATGTCCTCTCACCAGCTCACAAAACAGTGTGAAAATGGGGTGCGAAAGTTGAGTTATAAACTTGACAAGAAGACCGCTAATGAGATAGGTTTTTTCATCAATCAAACACATGAGAAAAATTATGGGCTTAATAAAAGGAACTTTAACATTATCAAAATATCGTGTAGTCGGCAGCCTGCCGGACAATTTCAAGAACTTCATCGACAAGCAGATCAAGGTTTTTGCGTTTCGTGAACTACCGATGGGTGAAGGTGAAAAATCTTTTGGGTGGACGGGTCTTGAAAATGTTCTGGACACTAATTTCGAATACGCAAATTATTTGTTGGCTGATTATCTGATCTTCTCTCTCAGAATTGATCGTAAGATTATATCCCCGTCACTGCTCAAGCTAAAGGTCCTCGAAGCCGAAAGACAGCTCATCGCAGACAAAGGCAAGGATAAAATTTACAGAGAAGAGCGAGCCGAAATCAAGGAAAGGGTGTATCTCTCACTTTTGAGACAGACTCTACCAATACCATCCTTTCACGATATTTGCTGGAATGTATCTCAGGGTTGGCTTCTATTTGGTTCGCTCTCAGAAAAAGCAGGCGAGGATTTTGAGGATCTGTTCAAGAGAACCTTTAAACTAACCCTGCAGCGCTTTGTTCCATGGGATACAAAATATATGGATTTACAAACGGCTGAACGTATCGCTTCCATTAGTGCCACACATTTCAAATAGCTTAGGCTGCAGGTAGAAAGTAGTAGGAAAAACAACCTACACTCTACACGGCCACAGATTATGCTTTTTGAGCCGGTCAAAATATGTAGCGGAAGGCTTTAGCCTTCCATAAAGGGCATGAAAGTCGGAGTTAAAGCGTAGTTTTTTTGTGTACTTTGTGGTGAAAAAATACGACGGAAAAATCTCAAATTATGGCCGATTACCAGTATAATGGCCTTCTACATTCAGCCTTCAGTCTTCTACCTTCTTCAGCCTAACAGGGGTGAGAATGAACGAATCGATAACAGACTTTTCATTTCTCGGAAGAGAATTTCTGACCTGGCTCTGGTTCAAAAGCGAAGAAAGAGACGGAACCATAATGGCGCCGGATGTGGGCGATATAGGAATTATATTTTTTCAAAAACTGATTCTTGAATCCGGAGAAGGCGAATATTCAGAAACAGTGGCCTGCAAAGGGATACATTCAGATCTTAATGAGGGAAAAGCCCCCTTGCGGAAAGGCAAGAAAATAAAGGAAGCCCGGATAAAGCTCGGCATAGAATCTGATGAATGTGAATTTACATTCAAGGCGGATAGTTTTCAAATTCAAACCATGAAGCTCCCTGCCACATTGAACATGGATGAAGAAGAAAAGGATAAAGAGGGGAGAATTCTTGAGAGAATTTATCTCACAGAAACCGCTATTGGAATGATGGAAAAGCTCTTTTCTATGTTTCTCACCAAACGCCTCTCTGCGACATGGGATTCTGAAGAAGTGACCAGACTAAAAAAATGGATGCAGGAATAATAGCCGGCGACGTCATAGGGGAAGGTAGATCTGATTAATATTCCTTCAGCCCTAACAGCCTTCAGCCTAAAAACCTTCAGCCTATGTAAAGGTGGAAGGGGGAAGGTTTTTTCCTAACAGCCTTCAGCCTAAACAACCTAAATAGGAAGTGAATGAAATGAATAACTTAGAAGAGATAAGAAAGGAGAAAGAGAGGTGGTATTCTCAGTGTGTTGATAGTTCCAGGGTAAGACCGAGGAAGACCTCCTGGGGCGCGGATCTTGATCTTATCTATACGCCCGATAATCTAACTGACACAGATTACCTGAGGGATATCGGTTTTTCAGGTGAATTTCCTTTTGTGAGGGGTGTCCAGCCCAGCATGTATCGGGGGAGACTATGGTCAATGAGGCAGTATGCCGGTTTTGGAAGGCCGGAGGAGACAAATGCCCGTTACCGGCAATTATTGAAGGAGGGGCAGACAGGGCTCAGTGTCGCCTTTGATCTGCCGACTCAGAACGGCTATGACTCGGATGATCCCCTTGTAAGAGAAGAGGTGGGACGGGTAGGGGTGGCGGTTGATTCCCTGAAAGATTATGAGATAATCTTTGAAGGGATTCCCCTTGATAAGATTACGACCTCTATGACCTTAAACCCGACTGCGGCCGTCGGCCTGGCGATGTACGCAGCTCTGGCACAAAAGCAGGGTATTGGCCTCGATAAGATAGGAGGCACGCTGCAAAATGATATCCTGAAAGAATACCTGGC
>JAUWQS010000117.1 GCA_030610915.1 Pseudomonadota bacterium
CCTCCTTTCCAGCCCATTGCCGGTAATCTGGTTGGCGAGGCAGCCGAATGGCTGAAGGCATACGATATTGCCTGTTCCATCTTTCAGCATTGCGATCATCTCCGCAGTCAGCAGCCAGCCCTCGCCGGCCTGATTGGCAAGGCTGCAGGCCATCTCTGCCGCCTTTGCCAGTTCCTTCAGGTCATGGGGTTTTCGATAATACCGGAAATTTTGCATAACCCCTTCCGCCCGGGACAGGTAATATCGTGTATACCTGTCAAGCGTTAGTGTAAGCAATCTGTCTGTCAAAGAACGTTTCAGATATGCGCTCTGATTGAATTCTTCATTGACAAATCTCTGCATGAAAAACCCTGAGAGTGACGGCAAGACTACCTCGACCCCCTGTCCAATGAGCCATTCCGTAATCTCATTATTTGAAAAGGAGTTATACTTGACAAAGATTTCACCCAATACCCCGATTGTTGGGACAGGTTCGTTTTTGACATCGACCGTATTAAATTCAGAGACGGCTTCTTTGAGCAGGATCAGCAGACCCCTGAAATTCGCTTCCTCCACCCACTTTTCCATCTTTGAGAGGTATTTCTTCCGTATTGTTTCCGCATCTCCCCCATTTATCTCACGCGCCGCTGTGGCAAGGTACATCCTGGCCAGGGCATCGGTAAAAATAAGCCCCATGCCCAGCCGTTTAATCAGCCCTTTTTTGTCTATGGCAAATCCCGGCTGTGGGTTGGTATCTCCCGTTGAAAGGGACAGCACGGGCACAGCGCCGAACCCTGCGCTCAAGAGCGCCTTTTTCGTGAGAGAAAGATAGTTGGATGCCCTGCACTGGCCCCCTGTCTGAGTGAGCATGACGGCGGTCCGTTTCGGATCATACCTGCCGGACTGCAATGCCTTGATAATATCTCCTATGACAATAATGGCAGGATAGCACATATCATTGTTGACATATTTGAGACCAACATCTACGGAGGATCCATCCGGAGGGGGAAGAACCTCAGCCCTGTAACCGAGCGGCCTGAAGGCAGAAGGTATCGGTGGAGAATAAAAGTGAGAAAACCATGGCACAATTATTGTTCTTTCCCTGTCTTCCGGCATAAACACACGATTTGTTTCTTTCATGCTTCGTTGTGGCGACAGGCCACAGGGATTTATTTCTTTTGTCTTTTGCCCATTGCTCTTTGTCCCTTTCATAGCTTCCAGCATGGAGCGAAGCCTGATTTTTACCGCCCCGAGATTGACTATTTCATCGATCTTAATGAGGGTGTAAATCTTGCCGGCGTTTTTTATGGTTTCTCTTACTTCGTCGGCAGATACCGCATCCGGACCGCAGCCGAAGGATGTAATATGAACCATCTCTATATTTTCAGAGGCAGCCACATACTTTGCAACAGCAAGGAGTCTGTTTGTATATGACCACTGTGTGAGGATATTGCTGTCCTTTAAAGTATGCTCTCCGGTGAGTGGGACAGCGTCTTCTGAAATGACATCGACACCAAGCCCCGCTAACAATTCAGGAATACCGTGGTTAATCAGCGGGTCGATATGGTAAGGCCGTCCAGCAAGAACAACAACAGGACGATTATTTCCCCCTGCGTTACTAATAGTATCGGCCGCTATATTTTTCAGTTCCTTTTTATATTTTCTATGAGCTGCAAGACCTTTGTCCACTGCCCTGCAGGCGAGTTTTTTACCGACTCCGAACTGTCTTGCGAAGAGATAAAGCTGCCTTTTGAGAAGAGCGATGTCTTTGAAACTGATGACGGGGCTGTCCATCGGTATCCCATATTTCCCCTCCGGATCGATGGAACTTTTAATCACATCGGGATATCCGGTGACAATAGGACAGTTAAAGCTGTTCAGAGCATCAGGATACTCTTTGTCTTCGTAAACCACCGTAGGATAAAATATCCGGTCAACCCCCTTTTCTGTCAAATCGATTATGTGACCGTGGGCAAGTTTTGCCGGGAAGCAGATATTGTCCGACATAACCGTTCCGGTTCCCTTTTCCAACAATTCAACGCTGGAGGTGTCGGATAGAACTACCTTAAAGCCACACTCGATCAGGAAGGCAGCCCAGAAGGGGAAATTCTCATACATGTTCAGGGCGCGGGGGATGCCGAAGGTCAAGACAGGCAGCCTGTCAGGTTCCATTTTGCGGTCGAAGAGAAGCCGGAGCTTTTCGGCCACCAGATTCTCGCCCTGTTCGGAAGACCCGGATCCATTTGTAAAATAATGTTCGCATCGATTACCGGTAAAATAATCCCTGCCGTTTTCAAAGGTCAGCTTCGTTATGCTGCATCTGTTTTCACATCCCTTGCAATGAAAGGTCTTCCTGCAAAGAACATCTCCCTGACCGGATGAAATGCCCCCCCCCTTTGATAAAGAGGGAATGGGTGGATTTTCATATAAATCTGTTCGGTAATTCTGAAGAGCGGTGAGCGCTGCTCCATAAGCGCCCATCAATTCGGAGATATCAGGGCGTATCACCTCTCTTCCGATCAGAATTTCAAAGGCGCGGAGTACTGCAGGGTTGCGGAATGTGCCACCCTGAACAACAATTTTTTCTCCAAGCGTGTCGGGGTCTTTCAATTTGAGAACCTTGTAGAGAGAATTCTTTATCACCGAATAGGCAAGCCCTGCCGAGATATCTGGAATTGTCGCGCCTTCACGCAGCGCCTGTTTGACCCTTGAATTCATAAAGACAGTACACCTGGTTCCGAGATCGAAGGGTTCACTCTTCCGACATGCGAGTTTACTGAATTCAGAAACGCTGTAGCCGAGGGAATGGGCAAATGTCTCAATAAACGAACCGCACCCCGATGAGCAGGCCTCGTTGACCTGGATGTCTGATACGATGCCGTCGTCGATGTAAATGGCCTTCATATCCTGCCCGCCGATATCGAGGATAAAAGAGACATCACCGTCAAACGACCTTGCCGCCCGGTAGTGTGCCATTGTCTCCACAATACCCTCATCGATATCAAAAGCGGCCCTGATCAGGTCTTCTCCGTAGCCTGTAACTGCTGTTCTGACAATACTGGGGATAATCCCTGCCTGTTTCCACTCTTCCTGAAACTTATTCAACCCCTCTCTTACCGCCTGGATGGAATCACCGTTGTTGGGCGCATAATATGTCAGCGCTACACCCCCCTCGTCATCGATAAGGACGATCTTTGTTGTGGTGGAACCGGAATCAACACCCAAAAAACACAATTTTCCATCAATTTCAGAGATATCTGCCTTTTTAATTATGTGTTGCGCATGCCTCTTCTCCCATGCCTCGAACTCTGCCGAATCTCGAAATAAGGGGGGAAGCCTGTTTCCGATATCTTGCCGGGCGGCCATTTTCTTTGTTTTCATTAATCGAATTAGTTTTGGGATATCAATTTTGAAGCCCTGACTGTCACTGTCTTTAACCCCGCTCGGGGAGTGGTTAAGGGCCACACCCATAGCGGGAATGAATTCGGGATGTTCTGTAACAACAAGGTCGTTTTCCCTGTTCAGGTCAAGGACATCGATAAAAGCCTCCTGCAATTGTGGAAAAAATTTAAGGGGGCCGCCGGCAAACAGGACTTTCTTTTTGATCTCGCAGCCGCGGGCAAGTGTGGTAATTACCTGAAGCGCCATAGCATGAAAGACAGACGCCGCAATGTCTTCCCTGGAAACCTTATTGCTCAAAAGGGCCTGTATGTCCGTCTTGGCAAATACGCCGCATCGAGAGGCAATCGGGTGTATTGAGGCGCTTTCTCCGGCCAATCCGTCAAGATCTGCAAGGGATACATCCAATAGCGCGGCCATCTGGTCTATGAATGCCCCCGTGCCTCCGGCGCAACTGCCGTTCATCCTGATATCAGGACGGAAATGGTCATCAAAAAATACGATTTTTGAGTCTTCACCGCCGATTTCGATAAGGGTTCCGACCTCAGGATAGAAGGTTCTTATCAATTTTGCCGAGGCAACCACCTCCTGGACAAATGGAAGGCCGAAAGTCTCCGCAATCCCCATGCCCGCCGAACCGGTGACAGCCAGATCTAACCGGATGTCACCCATCTCGTCACGCGCCTCTTTCAGGATGGAGACGACCGTATTCAGGGTCATGGTGTTATGGCGTCGATAGCGGGAAAAGACAGGTTCTCCAAAATCATCACAGATCACCACTTTCACCGTTGTCGAGCCGATATCGATACCGGCAGGATATTCGCTTTTATTAATCATTAGGTTGTCCGTAACTGTTCACCGCAGAGACCACAGAGACCGCAGAGATGATAAAACAGTTAGCTTAGGATTACAGAAGCGGTTATCAAAGCAGCAAGCGAAAAGACTTTAGCTCTTGGCTTACAAGAATAGTTTCTCTGCGCTCTCTGCGAGCTCTGCGGTGAACGCTTAGTTTGTCCTTAGTTTCAGATTTTTCCTTTCTCCTGCTACATAGTCCTTTACAGTACAGTATGTGTCCACAAAGCACACAACCCAGGATTCCGGATACCGGGGAGGTATGATCGTGAGAGGCCACATATGTTTTTTGATAATGTCTTTTTCTCTTTTTGAGAGGGTTGTCACTTCGCGGGCATTTCTTAAAGATATTTTTGGATGCCGGAAGCCATGCAGTCTTGGCCCCTCACGCAGCCAGTCGTAAAAAAAGAGATCATGGAGTAATGCCCCTCTGACCGTTGTGGCACAATCTAAAGAAAATCTTTTGGACAGCAGGAAACTGTGCCATGCCACTTCCATGCTGTGATCAAAACGGCTCTTGTCAAGATGGTGTCTGAATTCCGCCAGCTTTTGAACATCAGGATGATCGATCAGCGGTCCGGCAATATCCATAAATTCAGACTTATAATTATCAGGCGCTGGATTCCTTTTCTTCTTTTCCTCCATAATGGCCACTGTAACTCTAACCATCCAGTCGGCAAACATGATTCCGGATACGACAATAGCAAAAATACCCACAGCAACAGGGCTTAATAGGCTAAAAAACTGGAGATACAGGGGCAGCACAAGATATTCGAAGGCAAATGCCAGGATCAGCCAGTAAACGGAAAATTTCAGACAGACATGATTTTTAATCCTGAATCGCTGGTCCGAGTAGTCCCAGAGCTGTATGTCGAGATACCTTTCAAAGATAAATCCCGTTGTAAATTCAAGCCCCGTTGTTACGAGAAGATAAATTAGACCTTTTACAAGTAAACTGCTTCCCGCAAGGTGTGTTGCGCAGACAGTAAGAAAAAAAGCGCCTGTTCCATATATCGGAAGATAGGGACCTCTTAAAAAGCCTGGATTGATAAAGGTTTTTGCATGAAAGGAACGAAACCCCACCTCAAGGATCCAGCCGATAATCGAAAAAAAGGCAAAGAGAAACAGATATTCCGACAATTTCAGGACACCTCCTTTCTAACAAGCATACCTTTACAGAGGATATTAAACGTCCCGTTCAGATGCTCCCTGATTTCACTGTCATTTTTTTCCCGAAGCCAGGTCACCTCAAAACCCCTGAGGGCATATCCAATGCCACGGGCAGTCTGGACTATATTTGTATTATGAAAGATACCCTCTTTAACACCCTTCTCAAGAATCGAATGAAGAATGCTCACCTCTCTCGAAAAAAGGCGATTGCGAATCTCGCCGGTTTTTGGCGGCAATTTATCTGTTCCTTCACGTCCAAGGTTCAAGATGTTGACGGCTTCCTTCATAAGATGAAACTTTGCGTCAAAAAATGCTTTGAGTTTATCTACGGGAGACGCCGCCAGTCCAACAGCGGCAGATATCTTCTCAAGAATCGTATTGGCTTCCCGGTTAAGCACCTCGAGATAAACCTGATCTTTGCTGCCGAAATAGTTATAGATGGTAGCCTTGGCCACTCTCGCCATCCCGGCTACATC
>JAUWQS010000198.1 GCA_030610915.1 Pseudomonadota bacterium
GCCACTCGTTTCCACATAACGAACAAAGTGTTGCTGGCACGTTTCTGATCACCACTAGAGTATCTTCCATGTCTACCGTGAATGTTGTAGTTCCCTGTTTTTTAAGCCCTCCACAAAGTGGACAAATATTTTTAGTTGAACTCATTACCTCCTCCTGGTTTTAAAGTCTGTTTCAAAGTGTTCTCCATCCGGCCAATAAGCTGTGATTAAGAATATCTTTTGCTCGGCAAGATCATAGGCAATAACTGCATGCAATGGCTGGTTTTGCCATATTCCGTAGAATAATCCACTTGAGAAAGGTTTGTCATTAGGATAATTTTCAATTATCTCTCCTGTACAAATGATATGTTTCACAGATGCTCTGCTGATCCCTTTCTCCAACATCCTTTTTAGAGCATGTGCAGACCATTCTATTCTACCTTGCTGAATTATACCGACCAATTGGTCATGATTCATTATCTGCTTTTTCCCTATTTTAATTTCATGGTGAAATTGGCGAAGCTTACTTTCGCGTTGCCGGTCGACCCCGTGGTTATCGGGCGAAGCGGAGCCAGATGGCCATGGAGTTGACCGGGAAACCGGTCACCCCGGCCGTTGATCAGGCGGAGCGAAGCGGAGCCTGATCAACATTATATAAGGCAATTCTGCTTGATATCCTGATATTGAACCGACAAACATGCAAATTTGCTTGTTTTCAATATACAATATAGGATACCCTCTCTGATCACCTGATCATGAAAAATGCGTATCAGCTCAATAAACAGGGATGCGATTCCAAAACAACATTGCGCATTATCTGTCATTGCGAGAAGCCGCAGGCGACGTGGCAATCCCGAGATTGCTTCGGTCGTCCCTCCATCGCAATGACACCCCTGTTTATTGAGCTGATACAAAAATACCATAAAATAGGAAAAAAGTTATGTCAAGTAAAAGTAATATTCTTGATGATATGCGCGATGTGATGCGGCGGCGACATTATTCGATTCGCACAGAGAGAAGCTACTGCGATTGGGTAAAGCGCTTTGTCCTTCATTTCAACATGAAGTCACGCGATGACCTGAGAATCGATCGTGGGATCGATCGTGGGGTCAAATCTTTATTCTTGAATCACAGGGTTTAAGGATTCTTTCCAATATTGATGAACCCGTAAAAAGTCGAAATATGCACAATTTTGTCATTCCCGTGAAAACGGGAATCCAGTCTTTTCAGGCGCTTAACCCTCTATGGATTCCCGCCTACGCGGGAATGACTGACTTTTTACGAATACATCAATATTAGGTACGTTGTTGACTATGTTGACTTTCTATTTTTCTGCTCTACTGATAATTTTTGAAATGGCAGATGTTGATACTCCAAGTTAACGTGCTACCTCCGCAAATGAAATCCCATACTCCTCAGCTAAACCGATCGCTAACTTCGACCTTATCTTTGATATTAATCCCCTCTTGAATAAATTCCCGGTAGCAACTTCCGGCCACTCCTTCTGTCTTGCCAAACCACCTTAATATGTAATCGAGATATTTCTAATCATTTTTTCTTTTTCTATGAGTGTTCTTACTGGTAAAAAGCGCGTCTTACAGGCGAGCAGTTCCCGCAATTGGGAACGGGTTCATGTTTTCGTTGGTGTTAAAAGAGCACACAGCCCGTCCATATTATCCTGTCAGGGTAAAACTTACTATCCAGACCGTTTTTATCCAACAGTGCAAGGACGTCGATCGCTATCGACTCCAACGACATCCTGGCCTTATCAGGATAAGGACAGGGCCGGCTGAACCTGGCCCGGCATTGATCACACAGGCCGCAGCTTCCACCGATCATTCCCCAGACACCTTCCATGCCTTTATTCTCTAAAAAGTCTTCTAATTGAAGAATCTTACGGTGAAAATCCACTTTGGTTTTCTTAATGCCCCCGCGGTCATTATTTACATCGAGAGGTTTAGAATACTGGAGCAATATGCCATTTCGATACTTCTTCAGCCTGTCTTTATGTTCCTCTAAGGTGCCGACACGGGGCGGGCACATATAATGGTTGCCAAAGTTTCCGCACTTATTCTCAAAACAGAGGTCTCTTATCCTCCGCTGGGGAATGAGTATCTTCGGGCTGAGCTCTAAACAGGTCTCAATTCCCAGTTGTGTTGCAACTTCACGTATCCTTTCTAAGAGTAGATTGTTCACCTTATTAACTTTGCCAGGATGCCCAGACTTTTTCAAAGCCCCTTACAATCTCGGGATCAAATTGACTTCCTGCACCCCTTAATATCTCTTTGAATGCCTCTTCCGGCTTGAGGGCTTTTCTATATGGTCTGTCGAAGGTCATTGCATCGAAGGCGTCGGCCACTGCCAGAAGCCTTCCCTTGATGGAGATGCCGTTGCCACTAAGGCTTTGAGGATAACCCTTTCCGTCAAACCTTTCGTGGTGCTCCAGGACATATGGTATTATAGGTTTTAAGAAAGAAATGCCTTCAACTATTTGAGCGCCGATTAGAGGGTGTACTTCCATGATACTACGTTCCTCGGCGGTTAATTTGCCTTGTTTGTGGAGAATGGCATCGTAAACGCCGATCTTTCCTACATCGTGAAGCATCCCTCCCCAATCGATCAGCCCTATCTCGTTTTTATCCCAGTTTAGCTCCTCGGCTATTGGCTTAGCGATTCGAGCCACCCGGTCAGAATGACCTTTCGTGTAGGGGTCTCGCGCCTCTATGGAGTTGGTGATGGCTTTGATGGTATCGAAGTAGACAGATTTCAGGTCGTTAAAGAGGTATACGTTTTCCAGTGATGTGGCGAATAATTTTGAGAGAATGTATAGAAACCTTAAGGTTTGCTGTCTTATGAATTGCTTGTCCTCTTCAAAAGCAACAACAATCGCGCCTAAGGTTCTTTCCCTGCTGGAAATGGGGGCTATCATTATGCTGAGTAGCCGGCCGCTTTCTTTGCCAAGAACCTCTGCAGGAACACATGTGGGAACGCCGCTATTGATGGTCTGTCCAAAGGTTCCCAGGCCTATCTGGGCATCAACTTCCTTTTGAGTAAGGGACGAAAGCCCTTCGGGTTCTGATATTTCATGGACAAACTCAAGACTTTTATCTTCCACGAGGAAGACGGAACAGACCTCAGCTTTTACCAGTTCCCCAAGCTTGGAAAGCCATGACTCGATTATGTGATGAATATTATAGGATAAAATCGTCTCGGGGCGAAAGTGGCTTAACCGCTCTAATTTATCCTGAATGGAAATAAGTGCGCTGTTAGATTCTTCCAGAAAGCGCAATCTTTTGGTCATCGATTCAAATTCATCCTGACCGATCCGGACCTGTTTCTCTTGCATTTTTTATAAACCTTTAGGGTAAGCGTTCACCGCAGAGAGCGCAGAGAACGATCTTAGCTCTTGGCTTACAAGGCTAATTTCTCTGCGCTCTCTGCGAGCTCTGCGGTGAACGCTTACTGTTAGTTTTTGCGCATCGATCGAAGCAGGGCGCCCAAAACCTTAAAGTCCAAAAATAGAGATGCTTTCTTCAAACAGCTTCATGGCCCTCGTCATAACGTACTCCATACTGCTCAACTCGATGCCCAGTATCTCCCATACTTCCTGATTTGCAACCGGCACTCGTTTTTCTCCGCCTGAGCCCATCCGAAGGGCGGTGCAGATGGTGTTCCCGATATGAACCGCGGCAATCTCCTTCGTCATGGTTATAGTGTTATCAGATAAATGGTGGCAGGCTATCATGTCGATTGTCTCCCTGGCCAGACCCCACTTTTCGGCTAATGCACTACCCGTCTGGGGATGACTGAAGCCAAGTATCTTTTCCTCTGATTCAAACATAGGGATACCGGATTCCTCAACATCTTTTATTACGCCGGCAAACTCGTCGCGCAGATAGGTAACATGAATCAACTTCCCTATATCATGAAGAAGGCCTCCGGCAAAGACATCTTCCGGTCTTTTCAGGTAGGCAGTCTCAGCCAGGATTCTTGCTGAAACTGCGCATCCTATTGAATGTCTCCAGAACTCCTCCATATCAAATCCGCAATCATATTTAAATTCTCTTGTTGTTTTCAATACGGAGGTTGCAAGCACAAGGTCTTTTATTTCATTCAGTCCCAGGATTACGATGGCCCGCTGAAGATTTCCTATTTTTTCAGGAAAACCATATAAGGCGGAATTGACGAGCTTGAGTATTGTGGCGGCTGTTGCCTGATCTTCAGAAATTACGTTGCTTATCATTTTGATCGTTGAGTCAGGCGCATCCAAAAGATGAGAGAGTTTTACATAAACAGAAGGCAGGGTTGGCAATTTATCTATGGAATTTATTATTCCGGCGATCTTATTTGATTTCATTGACTTGCGCTGCCGCCTCTTTTAACCTGAATCTCTT
>JAUWQS010000161.1 GCA_030610915.1 Pseudomonadota bacterium
AGTAGTTAAGAGAAAAACGACAAAACAATTAAAATACAGACTTCTATAATCCGACTTTGATTTTTTGGACATTGCTTTTCAGACTAACTTACTGATTTACAATGACATTCACTTTTAGGCAATCAATCCCAAAATAATTTATTCTGTAATTTTGCTATGTTATAGACTGGTTAATTGACGATTGTCCAATTTTGCAACTATACTGTAAGTTATTTGAATTACAGCACTTTAGAGACAATAGAGGTTGAGATTAAAGAAGTCTGGTAATAGCTCAATAAATAGGGGCAAACTCCGGTATGTAAAAGTGATTGTGAATCTTAGCCATTCACGGCTTGAAATTGGAAATTAGAAATTTGGGAGAAATGAAACGAATTTATGAGTTGACAGGCTTCGGCGTGAGCTCAGTCGAGTCGTACAAAAGCATGAAGGCCGAGTTTCCAATTTCTATTTTCTAATTTCAATATTCAGTAAACGCTTACCGTGGATCGAGACCAACACTTTAAAAATGTAATCCCCAATTTATTGAGCTGATACAAGATATCTTTGCCGACCACAGGCTTCTTCGGAGAAAAGGGGAGATTGGAAACTCTTGCGACATAGTCAGAAAGAGGGCGGGGATGTTTTAGATTGTATCTGCCTATTCCTTTTCTTTTCGTCAGAAAGGCCGCCACCTCTTCCAGGGCTGCATTGCCGGCTCGTTCACCAAGACCGTTCACCGTGACATCCACGAAATCGGCCCCGGCTGCAAGAGCGCTTATTGCATTGGCCGTGGCCATGCCAAAGTCATTGTGCGTATGTACTCCGATATCAACGGAGAGCAAGGACCTTAGCCTGGAGATGACGTCAAAGATGGCGATGGGATCCATGATTCCCACGGTATCGGCAAAACGGATCCTGTTTATACCTTCTTTTTCGGCCAGAAGGCAGACCTCTTCGACAAAATCCATATCCGCCCTGAAGGCATCTTCCAGACCCAGCGAGAGGTAACATGATGATAAATCTCCGGCCTGCCTTATACCTTCACAGACCTTTGCCGGCGCCCATTTCCTGTCCCTGCCCAGCTTGTTCTTTATATGGATATCCGATACCGGTATGGAGATAGCGAGGATATCGGGACAAAGCTTCAGGCTTTCTTCAATATCTTTCGGAAGGCACCGGCACCACAGGGCAAGTTTCGGGCAACCTGCAAGTTTCCCAGCTTCTTTGATAAGTTCATCGATCTCGGGATCTTGCGCTGCAATCCCCAGCTCTATCTCGTCGATTCCCACCTTTATGAGCAGGCTGATGATATGAAGTTTTTCAGCCAGATCAAAATAGACATTGGCTGTCTGTTCTCCTTCTCTCAATATTGTATCGATGATCCCCTTCATAATTTGTCACCCCCGATTTCATTAAGGCATCTTCTACCAGCCTCCGGGGCCCTGCATTTTTTGCCACATAATGGATGAGGCGCATCCGGGGCAAATCCTGGAACAGATACCCGACGTTCCTCCGGTTGACCGGGAGCTCATCCACCGGAGCCCCATCGAACAACACCGATCCTTCATATTCAATCAACCCGGACACGACGTTCAGCAAGGTTGTTTTCCTTGCGCCGGTTGGTCCCAAAAGTACCATAGGCTCACCGTTTGCTATCTTTAAGCTTATATTCCGACAGATAAAATTGCTGATATTTTTCAGCTCTATAGCGGGCATATTATCTCCATTTATGAGTCAACCTGTGCTCCATATAGATGAAGAATCTTTCAAAGGAGAGACACATCACCGACAGCACTATCAAGCATACTATGACAATATCTATCCGGATCAAACTTTCGGCCCTCATGAGCAACGCCCCGATGCCGGTGGGAATGGCTACCATCTCAGCGGCTATTATCACCCGCCAGGCCATCCCCGCCTCCAGTCTCAAACCGGTAAATATATTGGAAAGAGCGAGGGGCAAAAGTATGGTGCTCAAGATTTTTCTTTCAGACGCTCCCAGGGTCTTTGCAACCTTGACAAGGTTCTTATCTACGGTTTTGATACCGGTAACCGTGTTATAAAGCACAGGAAAGAATGAACAGATAAATATTATCATGATGGGAAGCATTTCACTTATTCCAAACCAGAGCATCAAAATGGGCAGCCAGCCCAAAGCGGGAATAGGGCAAAGCAGGCTAAATATCGGATGAAGTGTTTTATTTATAATTTCCTTATAACCCATCAAAATACCCATTAACAGACCGGCAATAGATCCGGTGGAAAAACCGATCAAGACCCTTGCCAGACTCCTCAAAAAGTTATCCGGCAGCACTCCGCTGACCGTGAGATAATAAAATTCCTGTATCACCCTGGTAAAAGGCGGGAAAAAGAAGTGACCGGGGATTAGTTCCAGCCGTGTTACGATCTCCCAGATTAATAGAAAAATTAATACAGGAATTAAGCTATAAGCGGCTTTTATCCTTTTCATTTGGCAAACCCCGTTAAATCGATAAAATCCTCTGCTTTAAACGATTCCTTTATGTATTCCAATTCCACGCAGGTATCTATCGCTTTCCGGATTTCTTCCGGGTTAATATCAGTGGTATTAACCAATCTTACCGTTAATGATTTTAATATCGGCGTGGGAGTAATCACAAGTTTGGAAGCCACATCAATAGCTTTAACAGGGGATATCTTTTTTCCGGCAACCTGTAATCCTCCGGCAACAATCTCTGCTGCTTCTTCTTCAGGATTACTATTGATAAATTGTGTCGCTCGCTCAGTAACCTTTACCAATTTTTTCACTATGTCAGGATACTCCTTTATGAGTTCTTCCCTTACCACTAAAACACTGCCCTGCATATTGGGCCAGAGGTCTTCTGCGGTTAAAAATACTTTAAACCCCAATTCTTCTGCCATAGTGGGAAATTGTTCACAAATAAAAGCAGCATCCAATTGACCTGTTTTAAGGGCAAGAAGCAGTTTGGGTGGATTCATTCTTCTGACTTTTTTTAATATCTGCTTTTTATCCAGGTGATATTTTTCTATCATTTTATGTAAAAGCGCATCAAGAGGACTGCCTTCTCGACTGCATCCAATACGAATCTCTTTCTTTTTCAGGTCGTCGATAGTCTTGACTCTGTCAGGGTTAACAACAAAACCGTAGCCGTACTTATGGATTCCAGCCACAATCTTTATCGGCACATTGGCATTAGCCTTAGCATTTATAGCCGGAATTAAACAAATATAAGCGGCATCAATATCGCCTTTTGCCAGAGCAACGGCAAGAGCCATACCGGTTATAAAATTTTCATAACTGGAGATGGTCAATCCTTCTTCCACATACCAGCCTTTTTGATTGGCTATGTGGGCACAGGCGGAATGAGTAGTAAATTCCACGGCTATCCTGATGGGTTTTGTCTTTGTTCCGTCAAGGACAGGTGCCTCCTCAGACTTTTTTTGGGCAAAAGCAGTAGAAGGAATAAAGCAAACCAGTATCACTAAAAACAGCGCAACATATTTTTTCAAGTATTGAAGCTCCCCGCGCCAAGCTGCGGTCCCGCTTTCAGGCGGGATTCGACCGTAAGGAAGTTTGCTATTTTCAGATTCGCTTGCTAACCCCGCAGTCCCTCTCTTGCAGCGGGACGGGGAATGCGCTCCCTTTTGCGGTTCAAACAGTTTCATAATGATTCCCCTTTTATGCAGCAATTCTAATTATGGCATTTTTTCTTTTACAATTGTGCGTTACATCCCCCCGCCCGCCTCGCAAGCGAAAGCGTTGCGGGCAGGCCTTATCCACCTTCAAAGGGGGAATTTAACGGAAGGATTCCCCCTTTGAGGGGGGGCATGAAGGTGTTATTCTTCAAAATTAGCCATCGTTTTCATGCTCCAGCGTTGGAACGTATAAGGCCACAAACCTGACAGTATATATCGCTTCCGGCAGACCGGTATGCATCTCCACGCAGGAGCGTGGGGACGAGAATTAAGTTACAGCCTAAATGTCTATAGCCTATCTACCTGCGTAGTTACGATATTTCTTCCCTTGCCAGCCGCCACACGGGCGCATAAATAGCCTTGTGGACATCCCTGGCAAAATTTAAGAAACCCTTGAACCCAACATAGGCACCCAGTTGAAGAAGCAATGTGCCGATACCAAATTTATGACAGAGAGACTGTTCTTTGATGCCGGCTATGAATACATCGGGCTTTAGTTTACAAAATAAGTCTTCTAAATTCTGTTCTGAAGGGTCATCTACAATATGTATATCTGCTTTAGTCATTTGCCGAATATCTCTATAGTTAACAGCATTGCCAAATCGTGAACCTACAAAAACCACCTCCATACTTAGAGCTTCAAATGTCTTTACCAAATCCGCTATACGAGCGGCGCCGAGAAAAACGGCTGCTTTTTTTCCTTTAAGCGCGGGCAAAAATTGAGTAAGTTGAGACTTTATGGCTTTGCATTCCTCATCAATGACCGCCTCCGCCTTTTTTTTCAGATTAAAGTATTGACCAATTCTACGCAGGCTATCTATGCTTTGAGAGAGACTAAGAAAAGAAACTTTTAAATAAGGAATTCCATATCTTTCCTGCATAGTTTCAGCAAAAAATTGCCCGGTGTTCTGACAGATAATAAGATTAAGTTTGACATAATGGGCAGTAATAATCCTTTTGTAGGATGCATCACCAGTAAATACACAATGGACATTTATCCCCATTTTGGAAAAAAGGGATTTTATAATTTTTGTTTCATTAAGATTGTACTGTCCGATAATGTTTACATCATAAGGACCTATGTGTCTTTGTCCTTGCCCGATAAACCGATTCAGTATGCATTCATAGGCAATTCTGTGGCCGGCAGCTTCACTTTGGCCTTTAAAACCAGGACAATCAACCAGGGCAATGGGACAACCCAGCTCTTTTTCCATCTTCTTGCAAATGTCCTCTATGTCATCACCGATGATTGCCGAGGTACAGGTATTGTAAACAAATATATATTTTGCATCGGGCACAAGAGTCTTTGCCTCTTTAAGTGTTTTTTCAAGCCGTTCCCGTCCACCGAAAATAATATCTTTTTCTCTCAGATCGGTGGAAAATATACGATAGGCTTTAGCTCTCACGATGACGCCA
>JAUWQS010000359.1 GCA_030610915.1 Pseudomonadota bacterium
GACTTCCAAGTAACTTACGCGAAATCGCACTCAAAAAGTCACTCCGTCGGGCGAGAAGCCCGACCTACTACGTGGGGGCAGAAGAACATTGCATCCTGCACCACACAGGGTAGGCGTCTTCGCACCCAGGGGATAGTAGGACAGGCGTCCCGCCTGTCTATCGACTGTCTATAAAAATGAATGCAACCTGGGCATTAAAATCAAGTTACTTTCCATTATAATGCCGACGTGTCGGTATAGTGGAGCTTTTTACGAGACTGTCAATTCAGACTGATTCAAAAAGCGCAATTTGTGGCCGCGTAGAGTATAAGAGCTAAGAGCTGTTTTGGCATTCTCCGCGGTGAACGCTTGCAAAATCACATTGCAATAGAGATTAGGATAGGATAAATTATTGCCAATCATGAGGCGCCTCGGTTCCATAATTTTTAGCCTGACAATATTCCTTCTCCTGACGACCTGCGGCTGTGGTAATAACACAACAGATAAAGGTTCTGTCAAAAACGAAAAAGTATCCGACACAGTTCCCGCTTACGGTGATATCATGGTGGAAGGTTCTATCGGAGATGCCAGCAACCTGATCCCGCTACTCTCCACGGACAGCACCTCTCATGGCATTGCTTCAATGATCTATAACGGCCTTGTAAAATATGACAAGGACTTGAATCTAATGGGTGATCTGGCCAGATCCTGGGATATTTCCGAAGATGGGCTGATGATCACTTTCCATTTGAGAAAGGGCGTGAGATGGCATGACGGTCATCCCTTTACCGCCGGTGATGTTCTCTTTACCTATCAGGTTACCATAGACCCAGGAACTCCAACCGCCTATTCCGGTGATTTTCTCAAGGTAAAGAAGGCGGAGGTACTCGACGATTATACCTTCAGAGTAACTTATGACAGGCCATTTGCCCCTGCTCTCACGAGCTTTTGCGCCTCCATACTTCCCGGGCACCTTCTCAAGGGAAAGGATATAACAAGCACCCCTCTCTCACGCCGCCCTGTTGGAACCGGACCATACATGTTCAAGGAATGGAAAACCGGTCAGAAAATAGTCCTCATTTCGAATCCCGATTATTTTGAAGGAAGACCCTGCATCGACGGGTACATTATGCGTATAATACCGGATACGGCAACCATGTTCCTCGAATTGCGTGCAAAGGGGATCGACCGGATGAATCTTACGCCTCTCCAGTATGCGAGACAAACAGAAAACAGCCTTTTCCGCAGGAATTTCAACAAGTATCGCTATCCCTCCTTTTCGTATACCTATCTCGGATATAACCTCAAAAATCCACTCTTTAAGGAAAAATATGTGCGGCAGGCCATCAGTTATGCGATTAATAAAGAGGAGATTATCCAGGGCGTTCTTCTTGGTCTGGGAAGGGTGGCGACAGGGCCTTTCACGCCCAATACCTGGGTATATAATCCCCGTGTTAAGAAATACCCGTATAACCCTCAAAAAGCGAGACATCTCCTTGCAGAAGCGGGCTGGAAAGATACCGATGGCGACGGTATCTTAGACAAAAACGGGAAACCCTTCGCCTTTGAGATTATAACGAATCAGGGAAACGAACTACGCGCAAAGTGCGCCGAGATTATCCAGAGACGGCTTGCCGATATCGGAATAAGTGTGAAGATAAGAATAATAGAATGGGCCGCCTTCATAAAACAGTTCATCAATAAACGAAGGTTCGATGCAACAATTCTCGGATGGACGGTCCCTCTTGATCCTGACATCTATGACGTATGGCACTCTGACAAGATGGGGCCGGCTGAGTTGAATTTTATATCCTTTAAAAATAATGAGGTCGATCTGCTGCTCGAAAAGGGAAGAGGCACCTTTGATCGAAACGAAAGGGAAAGATGCTATGACAGGATACAGGAGATACTGGCGGAGGAACAGCCCTGCACATTTCTATACGTTCCCGATGCGCTTCCTATCGTCAATGCCCGATTCCGCGGGATAGAACCGGCTCCCATCGGCATTGGACACAATTTCATAAAGTGGTATGTGCCCAAAGAGGAGCAGAGGCTGGTTATGGAAAGATAACGACGAAGGTTGAAATGAGCGATATCCTTATAGTTGGAGGCGGACCCGCTGCCTTGAATTGTGCCTATCACCTGGCAAAGAAGGGGAAGGAGGTGCTCGTTCTTGAAAAGCATTCTTATCCTGCAGAAAAGCTTTGCGCAGGGGGACTGACCACGAAAGACTTTAAGGAGGGTGTTCCCGAGGAGATTGTAGAAAGGTCTTTTGCTTCACATACTATTCATACACCCTTGGGGAAAACGGCGCTTAAAGCAAACTCCCCCATTGTCTTTACGATTGACCGTAAAAAGCTCAGCAATTGGCTGTTTGAAAGGGCGTTAAAGGCGGGCGCAAGAGTAGAAACAGCCAAGGTTGTAAAAATAAAAGACAATGCGGTTATTACAGAAAACGGCAGGCGGTACGACTACCATTACCTTGTCGGAGCAGATGGCAGCAGATCCCTAATAAGACGGCATCTCAAAGTTCCCTCAAAACAGCTTATTGTTGCGTGGCAAACTTCGATTCCTTCATCGTTCTCAAGGATGGAGTGGTTTTTTGATGCAAGACTTTTTGGATGCGGCTACGGCTGGATATTCCCCCATAAAGAGAGCACGGCAGTCGGATTTGGAGGTCTTCCGAAAAACGTTCTGCGTGCCGGAACAGCGTTTCAAGGCTGGCTGAAGAAAACTCACGGGTTGACGATAAATACGTATCAGCTCAATAAATAGGGGGATTACATTTTTAAAGTGTTGGTCTCGAACCACGATAAGCGTTCACCGAACATTGAAATTAGAAATTAGAAATTGGAAATTCAGCCTTCATGCTTTTGTACTGCTCGGCTGAGC
>JAUWQS010000226.1 GCA_030610915.1 Pseudomonadota bacterium
TGTTGTTAAAAATATTACCGACTATGGGCTCTTTATTGATCTGGGAGGGATAGATGGTCTGTTGCATGTTACCGATATATCATGGGGAAGAGTGACGCGCCCGTCGGACAATTTTTCCAGAGGTGACAGGATAAAAGTGAAGGTCATTTCTCTTGACAGAGAAAAGGAGAGGCTCACCCTTGGGCTTAAACAACTTACGGAAGATCCCTGGTGTACTGTTGTTGAGGAATATCCGGTTGGCTGCATGGTGACGGGGAAGGTTGTAAATATCACGGACTACGGCGCATTTGTGGAACTTGGATCGGGAGTGGAGGGCCTGATCCATGTTTCTGAGATGTTCTGGACAAGAGAGATTAAGCATCCTTCCAGGGTCTTGTCTGTAGGCAAGATGGTTGACGTAAGGGTGCTCAACGTGGATCCAGAGGGCAAAAGAATATCACTTAGTTTGAAGCAGGCCACAGAGAATCCATGGGTGGTCCTGAAGGAAAGGTATCCTGAGGGTAGTATTGTAAAGGGGATAGTAAAAAATATTGCAAACTTTGGTGTATTTGTCGGGGTTGAAGAAGGCGTAGACGGTCTTGTGCATATTTCCGATATCTCCTGGAAACATCGTGTAAAACATCCATCAGAGTTTTTCAAGAAGGGTCAGGAAATTGAAGCGATGGTTTTGAATATTGACGTCAAAGATGAAAAATTTTCTCTTGGTATAAAACAGCTTGAAAAGAATCCATGGGATGAGATCGGTTCAAAATACAGCTTAAATTCTGTAGTTTCCGGAAAAATCACGAATATTACGGATTTTGGTGTCTTTATAGAGGTAGAAGAAGGGGTGGAAGGACTGGTTCATATTTCAGAGCTAAGTCATAAGAGGGTAAAGTCAGCCTCGGATCTGTTTACGATCGGAGATACTGTATCGGCTGTTGTTAAAAATGTTGACCCGGAAAAAAGGAGAATAAGGTTAAGTATCAAAGATAATGAATCTCCTCCTGAAAAATCCCAGGTATCACAGTATCTGAACACTAATAAAAATATCACTTCTAATTTGGGAAAGGCCCTGTCGGAAATAAAATTCCCAGATATAAAAGCTTAGCTCGTGTCTGAACGAAAACTAGGATTTTTCGTCAAGGTCAAGGAAGATCAAGATTTTAACCGCAGGAATACATGTAGGGACGAATCTTGTATTCGCCCTAATGAGGATTAAAGTTTTTATCTGACGCAGAGATTGGCGAAAAAGACAGTTTTCGTTCGGGCACTAGCTCAGGGTAACTGCTCAGGCAGATAGACTGGAGGATCGCGCCACAGGAAGTGCCCAGGGGGCAGTCTGTTAGGCTACAGATTTGTTGTCTTTAGCGGCTTGACCGATCTTGCCGAAGCCCTACAGTCTATAAAACCCGTGAAACTTCTGAACAGTGAACCCGTGAATGGTTACTTGTGATGAGAAAACATCCTGTAATTTTTGGAGTATTTCTTTTATTATTAATATTTGTTCTGTTTTTCCTTATTGTTTTTTCTGTTACCATCTTTACCGGTGACAGAAAACCATTTTCTCTTAGAGATAAAATCGGTGTCGTAACGGTGGGAGAAATCATTAGCAATTCTTATCCTGTTGTGGATCAACTGGTTGAATATGGTAGAGACGACAGCATCAAAGCAGTGGTCGTAAGGGTGGATTCCCCTGGCGGCGGGGTGGTCCCGTCACAGGAAATATATAACGCAGTTCTTTCATTGAAGAAGAAAAAAAAGGTGGTTGTTTCGATGGGCTCGGTGGCGGCATCAGGTGGATATTATATTGCCTGCGCTGCTGATGAGATTGTGGCCAATCCAGGTACGATAACAGGCAGCATAGGTGTTATTGCGCATTTTTCTAATGTGGAAGAACTCCTTAAGAAAATAGGACTAAAACCCTCGATTATCAAAAGTGGGAAGTACAAAGATATCGGTTCTCCTTTGAGGGAGATGACACAGGACGAAAAAAGATTATTTCAGGGAGTGATTGATGATATTTATGATCAATTTCTTGAGGCAGTTTCTACAAACAGAAATATACCAAAGAAGAAAGTTGCGGACTTTGCCGATGGGAGGATATTCACCGGCAGACAGGCATTGAAGATGGAGCTTGTTGATTTTTTAGGCGATAAGGAGTACGCGATTAATCTTGCCGCGAAACTTTCCGGGATTGAGGGGGAACCCGAGGTGATCTATCCCAGGAAGAAGGGTTTGGGGTTCTGGAAATATATTGTAAGAGAGATGGCGTCCACTGTTGTAGGTGAGTTGAAGAAAGAAAGTAGCGGGATTAGTTATCTATATCAGTAACTACTCAGGTTGTTTAGGCTGAAGGCTGTTAGTCCCTTGGTTGTGAAATTCATGCCAAAATGGCAAAAGAAAATCGTAACTACTTGAGCTGATGAGCCGATAAGCTTATGAGCTTACGAGTTTCTTGGTTCCGGCTTGTCCGGGTTTAGGTTGTTTTTCCTTCAGCCTTCAGCCTAAATGCCTTCAGCCTAAACACCTGAGTAGTAACCACGTAGATTTGACCATGACAAAGAACGACTTAATCGAGAAGGTGCGGGAGCGGCTGAAAGATTATTCCAAGAAGGATGTAGCTTTTGCAACCGATATTATATTTCAGGCGATGACGGACGCCCTGGCAAGAGATGAGAAGGTGGAAGTTAGAGGATTTGGAAATTTTACCGTCAGAGCCAGAAATTCGCGTGAAGGAAGAGATCCAAGAACTGGGGCAGTGATAAATGTTGCTTCAAGAAAGGCGCCTTTTTTTAGAGTTGGCAAGGCGTTGCGCAACTTGATTAATGGATAGTAGCCGTTCACGGCTTGAAACTTGAAATTGGAAAGTAGAAATTTGGAAGAGATGAAACGAGCTTACGAGTTGACAGTGCAGTGGCCATGGGTCAGTAGAAAAACTGATCCCCGATCTCCGAAAAAAGCATGAAGGCCAAATTTCCAATTTCTATTTTCTAATTTCAACATTCCGTGAATGTTTACCATTTGATGTCGGATGTGGAGATGAAGGATGAAGTATGAGTCGATAGCGGTGACAGAAGAGGAAGGATATGCCGTTGTTTTGCTGAATCAGCCGGATAAGATGAATGCAATCTCGCGGGAAATGAGGCGTGACCTTGAGGCTTGCTTTGTCACACTGGAAGGAGATGATTCTATAAGGGCGGTTATACTTACCGGGGGTGATTATGTGTTTTCTGCCGGCATGGATATCAAAGAGATGGCCGGACTTGCCGAGGGGGAAGTGGATGATTACATCGAATCACTTATAAGCTATCTCCAAAAGATATATACGTTCAAGAAACCGGTTATTGCGGCTGTAGGTGGAATTGCCCTTGGGGGTGGTTTTAACCTGGCGGCCGTCTGTGACATTATTGTAGCTTCGGAAAGCGCTATATTTGGTCATCCTGAATTGAAATTTGGTCTGAACCCTCTCTTTGATCCTTTAAGGAGGATTGTTGGGATGGCCAGGGCAAAAGAGATAGCCATGTTAGGGGAGCCTATCGGAGCTAAGGAAGCGCTGAGAATTGGTCTTGTAAATAAGCTTGCGCCGCCTGAAGAATTCATGAACGAGGCCAGAGTAATCGCAGAAAAGCTTTCCCGCAGGTTGCCAAGGGCGATTGAGGCGGTTAAGAAAATGTCCGATGTAGTTCCAAGACTTGATAAAAATTCCGCCCTGGAACGGGAACTTGAGATATCAGCACTTCTTTTTTTAAGAACTGATACTAAAGAGTATATGCAGAAATTTACCAAAGGGTTGAAGAAGGGAAAATGGTAAGGGGCTGTCCGAGAGTGAAAAATTTTTTGCAAGGTCAAGGAAGACGAAGATTTTAACCGCAGGAATACATTGAGTATTTTGAGGATTAAAGTCTGAGACTGACGCAGAGATTGCGGAAAATAGCCATTCTCGGACAGCCTCCGAGGATCAGGTCAGATTTCTGTCATAGTCTTCTGCCGTGACAAAGTCCTTCAGTTGATCTCTTCTTTTTTTGTGTTGCAGTTTTCTGAGAGCTTTTGCTTCTATCTGTCTTA
>JAUWQS010000400.1 GCA_030610915.1 Pseudomonadota bacterium
TTCAGGCCATCTTTAGCCGATCTTCAATCACAAAATCCTCGACGTAGCCATGCTATGCCTGCGGTTTTGTTCAATCTGATCGACTAAACCTGACCTAAATCAGGGCACGAATTCCAACGACTTATTTATTTCCAGTCCCTAAGGGAAAAAACCGGCTGCAAGGTCGGGGACTGTCCTTTCGTTTTTGAAGGAAGTGATCGACAGGTGATTATAAAGATTATTACAATTACCCAGGTGGATAGACTGAAGATTGAAGCGTTTTATATATTAGACACAAATGACACGAATTGGCGAAAATTAGTGTAATTGGTGGCTAAAAGAAATATTGCCATTCCTTTTTTGTATCCGTTCACCGTAAAAACCGCAGAGCTCGCTGATACACTATTTCCCTGTCACCAGTAATAGGGATACCACTCCCACCCAAATGGGTAGTGGGAATGGTATGGAAAATGATGATAAACGTCGACAGATTCAGGTCTTACTTTCCAGAGATGAATCTTTTTGCTCTTAAGAAAAGGATAGGTGTATTCAATCTCATCCAGCGGCAACTTCTTCACACCCTGAATCTCTCCGACCACAGTAACGTCCCTTCCCTGCCGATAGATGACCACATCCAGGTAATCCGGGTACAAAATTAAAAATCTCCCTTCCGAAGAGTCCACCTTTTTGGGCCTGTCATTTATGTCGAGGGGTAGTTGCAGGACTTCAATCTGTGTCCCCTCCTCTTTATTCACCGTCCTTATGATCTTCCCACCCCAGAGAACCACCTTTCCTTTATAAGTGCCTGGACTTTCCGCTACCCTGGACAGTGTTATCTCTTCACCTATCTCTCTTTTCAGCTCAGGAGAGATAATGTGAGCACAGCCTGAAAAGATTAGTAAGGATAAAAAATACACAATTAACAAGTTCTTCATCTCAATGCACCTCCCTCTTTTTTACGTGTAGCGTTTTTTGCGTGAAGCGTGTAACGTAAAGAATGTTGTAAGTGTTCACGAAACATTGGAATTAGAAATCAGGCAACACTTTAGCTGTTTGAAAAGAGGCAATCTGTTTTAGCAACCCTTTTGCCGTCTTTCGCTGTTTGGGAAAGTAAGCGGCCTTTTGAAATGCCTTTTTTGCCGCCCCTCTTTTATCTTTCTGCAAGGCGCAATATCCCATCATAAGATATGCCTGCCCATTTTTATGACCAAGGTTGGCGCTTTGACTAAATGCCCGATACGCATCGCTCCACCTCTCTTCCTCATAGAGCGTCTGCCCTAACAGAAAATAGAGCCTGAATGTCTTTTTCTTCTTAAGCGCCCGCTCCAGCGTGTCCTTAGCCTTTGCGGGTCTGTGAGCGGCAAGATAGACAGAGGCAAGCCTTTCGTAGTCGGCTGGCATTGCGTTGCCTTGCATGGCAATAGCCTTTTCATAGTACTGTGCGGCCTTCAAGGGAAGATTGATCGCGCAATTAAGATTGCCGAGGAGGAGCAGATCATCCCTTTTCAGATGAGTAAGATAAGAATGTACTGTAAGCGCCGCCACACCTTTTTTGTAATCGCCATCCTGGAGGTGAAGATGCGCCAGGAGTTTCCACCAGCGGGGGTTGTCGCCGTCTCTATCGAGAAGGAGATTAATTACACGAAGGGCCTCATCCTTCAAGCGGAGCTCCATACATACCTGCAGGAATGCCTCCATCCATTCAATCCTGGGAATCCCTGCTTCGCCGGAGACAAGGTACTTGAGATGAGGCAGGGCTGTCTTGTATTTTCTGGCGAGGAGATACGATACCGACGCAAAGTAAAGAAGAGACGGTTCCCTGATCTCGGAAACATTATACCCTTTGAGCATACAATCCCCTGCCGCTTCATACTTTTTTAGATCAAAATATATCTTGCCCATATTCTGCCAGGCATAAGAAAATTCCGGATACAGCTTCGCAGCAGATCTGTAATGGGAAAGCGCTTCCTGGTCCTTACCCGACAAGGAAAGGGCATTGGCAAGTGTAAACTCCATTAGATAGTGGTTCCTCTTCGGATACTTTTCGATAAAGCCTTGAAGTATAAGCGCCGCCCCGCCATAATCTTTGCCTTCCATCGCCTTCTGAGCGTTGTAGATAATTTTCTGGATTGCCGGTGTCAATCTTGGCGCCCCACTTTCAGCCAGCGCCGGGGAGAGCGACATTATAAGCTGAAAGCTCAAAGCTGAAAGCAGTAGAGTTAAAAGCTGAAAGCTGAAAGGAAAAAGCTTTGGGCTTCGGGCTTTGAGCCTATAGCTTTTTTGCTTCGGGCTTTGAGCTTCGTTGCTTTGAACTTTTCTGCTCATCAATCCTCCAGCTTGAAGGTGACAGTTGTGGCAAAGAGACTGGCCACCGACCGGCCACAGAACTTACCCGGCGAAAACCTCCAGGAAGGCAGCGCCCTGAGCACACTGTGTTCAAATATCCCGGGTGGCTCGGCATCAATAATCTTCACCAGGCTGACATGTCCATATTCATCCACCACAAAGCTGACCTTGACCTTCCCCGTAATACCCAGCCGCCTGGCGCGATATGGATAAAACGGCTTT
>JAUWQS010000482.1 GCA_030610915.1 Pseudomonadota bacterium
TCCAGTTAGTACGGACCTTATAGAATATGCTCTCTCATGTGTCAATACTGAATTAAATGAAGAAAATGCAAGAATAAGTAATCATAAGGAGTTGAAATAACCATTCAGGAATGAAATGTGGGTAAATGTGGATCTATATGATCGTTGACAATGGCCCCCTTTTATCCTGGCAAAACTGGCTTGGAATTTAACCGGTGATGACATTTACAACAGAACAAAACAAAATATCCGAAACAGACAGTGACAAGATTTTTTGCTTTACGGGTGAAACCGGCGGGTTAAGATAATGTATCCAAATGTTGGTATCCGGTAGATATTTCATTTAAGTTCCTCCCGGATTTCATATTTACCCTGAGGCGGTCGGGTTAAGGGATCGCCCTGCCAGGCGCCAGCCGTTTTTTCAAAAAAACCTGGAAGCCAGCCTCGTGCTTCCGGCGTGTCTGCCGCCGGTTCGGATTTCAAGCGCGGCTGAACCACCACGACCACATCCACTTCCTGATCTGTTATATCCACGGGCATCTGTATCTTCAAAATGCCATCTTTCCCCACATGGGAGGTCAACTCTATACTTTTCATGATCCATCCTCCATTACGATTGTTTTTAACAACCCTGCCCTAACATTTCAACATTTAGTCCAGAAAGAGTCAGGGTATAACATTTTAATCTATGTCCTCAGCAACATTCATGCAGAACGTACACGAAATTGAATATTGCCTTTTCCTCAACACTTTTTCTGATGAAGCAAGTGCCATCTTTTTCAAGAATTCCAAGAACATCATACCTATTTCCCGAAGAAAAAAGCAACAAGTGTCAGGGCCTGACCCATTTAATTATACGTTTTGGTTTCATCGGGCTGTATTATTCCTATCCCTGTTGCTTCAGTATGATTACATACCTGCTTGTAACGCCCAGTATTCTTTTTTTCTGCATTGCGGAGACGACTACGGCGCTGAAGCGTTGCGCGGACATGGGGGCCTGGATGATGTGGGTGTGCTGCCAGCCGGTTTTGTTTAATATACTGAGGTAGTCGTCTATCAGGATTGCTCCTTTGCCGGATTCTTCCGCCGCGGGTTTGTTCTGAAAATCACGCCAGTCCGCATTGATGAAGGCAAGTCTTGTTGTCTTTTTGGCATTTTGTTTCAGGAGGGCAAAGAAGGCCTCAAGGAATTGAAGGTATTCTTTTTTCGGCAATGCGGATATGCTTTTCCTGTCATAGTCGGCGGCTTTTTTGTCAAAGTATGGCGGATCAAGGATGATCAGCTTGGGCTTTTCTTTTGAGCTTACAGGCCAGGATAGCTGTTGAGCTGTTGGTAAAGTCCATGTGTGCGGTTCGATTTCGGGGCGTGTCTCCGGCCTGTCTGTCATGTCAAATGCCCAGCATCTGCGGCTTAAGGCAAGGCATGTGTCGGGGGTTACGCCTCCGCCGGCCATGGGGTCGAGGATCAGGTCGTTCTGTTTTGAGAAATAAAAGAGGATGTGGGCGATCAATTGCTCCGGGATGCGTCCAGGCCAGTCGTCGCCGAATCTCTTGTCGCAGTCATTCCATTCCCACTGGTCCCATGGCCTGAGTCCCCAGCCAATTTCCTTGAATCTGTCAAGGGCTTCTTTGGCTTCGAGGGCCAGTGACCAGACCATCGGTTCTGTCCAGTTGGGGATTTGTGGGGATTTGTGGGGACGCCCTTTAGTTTTCCAGATTCTTCTTAAGATTCAATAAGTTTATAGTCGTTCTCTTGTGCTATTTTCTCTCCTCGCTTTACGGCCAAACTTACCCCTGACAAGGACAGCTTTAATCGTCTTGATAATTCAGTCATACTGATACCGATATCCCTTGCCGCCCAATAGCACAACA
>JAUWQS010000211.1 GCA_030610915.1 Pseudomonadota bacterium
GGAGTTAGAGGGGTCAGGGCTCAACATTCACTTTTTGTTCACCGGTGTTTGCGTGTCTTAACGCTGTCATTCCTACATCTTCTCCAACCCGGTCAACCCACCAGTCGATTACCGGTTTAATCGCCTTGTCAAAGGCCATTACCTCCTCTTCAGTGAGGTACAACGGCTTCATTCCTTTCTTTTCATAGAATGGAATCAACTCACTGAGCAGTTGGTCATCGTTTATTATGCTTCCGGAAGAACCTATGTATCTGCTCTCCCACTCAATCGCTGCGCTCATAAGCGCCTTTCGTACGTCTTCGGGCCAGCCATTCCACTTATTCCATAACACATATACAGGGGTATTTACATAAGACATTGGATAAACCAGCATGTACTTGCAAAACTCTTCGATACCACGTCCCTGTGCCGTCCAGGGGTTCATCAGTACACCGTCAATCACCCCTCTCTGAAGCGCCTGGGGAATATCCGCAGAGGACATGGTCACCGGAGAGGCGCCCATCGCCTGAATAATTTTAGCCTCGACTTTACCGGCAACCCTGATTTTTAGTCCCTTCATGTCTTCTG
This sequence comes from Pseudomonadota bacterium, assembly GCA_030610915.1. The sequence goes on from JAUWQS010000211.1 coordinate 568, forward strand.
GTGTTTTTACAAGCTTCTTCCTCGTCCAGAGAAACTCAGGAACTCCACCGGAAGTAGCAAGCTGAAACAGGTTTTTCTTTTTCAATTCATTGTTTTGCAGTTTCGCAAGCGGGGTATCTATTTTTAGCGCCTCGTAGGATTTGGTGATATTTTCCCAGACGGGGAGCACCTGGATACCTATGATCGGGCAGGCTCCAAGAAGATAGGAGCCGGTTTGAAAAATCAGATCTGTTGTTTCCGCCTGCAATCCGGGGAGAAGCAGCTTTCCCTCCAGGAGTGTCCCGCTGAAATATGCATCGAGCTGAACGACACCTTTGCCTCGCTCATTTACTATATCGATAAAGTGCTTTTGCCCGGCGTAAAGGTACGGATAACCGACTGGGATGTATGAGGCTATGGTTAGCGTCATCTCTTTATGGCTGCTTCGCTGTTTTGCTTCTAAATCTGCCGTAGACGCCAACAGAAATACCATAACCACGGTAAGAACAGACACAAAGCGCTTTCGCTGATTGTTGAATTTCTTTCTCATTTGTAACTGCTCACCGCAGAGAGCGCAGAGCTCCCAGAGAAAATATTCTTGTAAGCCAGGAACTAAAATCGTTAAATTGTTGAGTCGTCGAGTAGTTGAGTGGTCCAAAGACATTCACCACCTAACCCGGACAGGTCGGAAAAGTTCATAGCTCATAGCTTGTAGCCGAAAGCTGAAAACCTTTTATTGGGTTTAGCGCATCAACACAGTTGATAGCTCACAGCCGAGTAGTTACGCACGGACAAACGAGTTTGTCCATGCCACCCACCCGTCAGTTAATCCTAAGGCTAATTGTTTTGTCATCTCTGCGTTCTCGGCGAGCTCTGCGGTGAACGCTTATCTCATTTGTAACTGCTCAGCCCAAATAATCCCTGATTACTTTTGCCAGTTGTTCCAGCTTAAGATGGTAGCCTTTTCCATCCTTCCTGCTGACGCCCCGGATCAATGGCTTCATCCAATCCTTCGCATGGGGTCCATTGTATTCCTCAAGCATTTTCATCCTCTGTTCATCGATATTTATCAGAAGTCCTCTGATATATTCAGCATCCTTAAAACTGGCGGCTCTTACGGCATCTATCTTGCGCTCCATGGTATTTCTCTGTATTCTCTGAAGATGCCTGCGGTCCTGGGAACAATCATTTACCACAACATCTATATTATTCTCCACAGCATATCTCATTATATCATACGTTATCTCTCTGGAGATTGCCGGCGAGACGTAGATCTCCGACAGATATTTACCTTCGATTGATTTGCCGACCACGGAATCAAAAATATACAGTTCGCCGAGTTTCCGGAAATACTCCAGCGCCCTTTTGTCACCCACCTCGTTCATCTCACTCAGATGCAGGATATCGGTAGATCCAAGCTCACTAAGACCTAACTGGTGCAGGCCGACACCCTCCAGCCAGTGTATCCCCTTTTTGTCAATCAAGAACTCCTTCAGTTCAGGGGTCGGCGGCGTTATAACGCTTACATAGTCCATTATTTCCACAGCCATCTCGAGATTGTCCAGGACCTTCTTGCTAAAACGGGTTGCCCCTATGTGGAATTTTATTTCGTTTACCCCACAGTCATGCAGCTCCTTCAGTTTATCCCTGGTGACAAGCAAACCATTTGTGACTATCATCTGATAGATATGGTTATGATATCTGGAGACGAAGCGGGACAATCTGAGGACTTTGTCCAGATATATAAACGGCTCCCCACCCGAATATTCGATGCATCGGACATTTGAACCCGTCCATATTGCCTCCGGATTATTAAACGCATCCATAATCTCTTCAATATGATATTGGTCATTTATGAGATCGATGGCCTCCGGCTGCGCCCATTTTTCCTTCTTTGTGCCCTGGGCGCAATATACGCAGTCCAGATTACATTTTTTGCCGGCATAGAAACACAGGTATCCCCCAGACTTACAGGCTTGGCATCCCTTTGACAGGGCCTTGCCGCTGTGTGGTTTTGTCCACGCACACAACCCACGATCGTGCAGTTCGATAAGGTCTTTCAGTTCCTCTTGCCTCCTGCGGATTCTCTCTGTGAATTCTATCCGGCTTAATATTGGATATGCGGTATTTATTTCAATATCCGTCCCCATAAATAATCCTTAGCCTCCAATTTTTGTAAGCGTTTAGGACTTGAAATTGGAAATTAGAAATTTGGAAGAGATGAAACGAGTTGACAATACAAAAGCATGAAGGCTAAATTTCCAATTTCCAATTTCAAGTTTCTAATTTCACGAGAAGTTACATTCAAAGCTATCAACAGTTGAACCGTGAACCGTTTTTAACCCTGCAAATGCTTACATCGCATCTTTATCACTCTGTTCTACAGCCCGGTCAATTTCGGCTCTGAGCTCAGGCGGCAGACCCGGAATATCGACTTTCAAAAAGCCCCGCACAATGGTTGAAATAGCCTCATCTTCATTCAGGCCACGAGACATAAGGTAAAGAATCTCTTCCTGAGCGATCTTGCCGACTGCTGCCTCGTGAGACATCTCCACGCCATCCACTTCACCCTTAAGCTCCGGAATGGCGTGAATGGATCCGCCGTTAAGGATAAGACCCTTGCACTCCAGATGTCCTTTTATCCCCGGCACCTCGCCAACCATCTCCCCTCGGGCAATAATATTTCCGCCATAAGTAATGGCGCGGGATACAATCTCTGCACGGGTATCCTCCTCTTTTAGAAGAATGCGGCCACCCACGTCCATTTCGGACCCGGGGCTCCCAACAAGCAGGTTGTAAAAACGGGCAACCGCCCCCTTTCCAGTCAGATGGGTGGTCGGATACATTTGCAGAGATTTCACGGGCTTCATGCAGATGTAATTGTTGAGGAAAAGACCGCCTTCCTCAACACTGCCTGCCGATCTGGAACGTACAATCACCTCTTCGCCCCAGTTGTGAATCATGGTGAAACTGAGCTTGGCATCTTTCTTGACGTAAAACTCGGAAATGCCAATGTGAAGCCCCCGCTGCAAATGGACAGCCGCTGTGCAACCGGTAATAACATGGAGTTCAGACCCCTCTTCGGCAATAATAATGTTATGGACATTCTGGCTCATGCCCTCCCTTTCCATATACAAACACGCCTGCACAGGGTAGATGACCTTGCTGCCCGGAAGCGCCCTGATGACATATCCGTTATGCAGGTCAAGCTGGGCTCGGGCCGTATACTTGTCGGTGTCCACCGAGACCAGTTTCCAGTAGTATTCCCTGATCCAGTCACATTCTTTAAGGGCCTCTTTAATCGGCATCACTTCCAGTCCCTCGTGTTTGGAACCGGCATGGAGCACAGCGGTATCTTTTTGAACGTAGGTTCCCGATCTGTCCTTTTCACCGGCATCCACCCCCGCCAGGAGCATCCTGTTTTTATCGGTTTCAGGCAGGGCGCCGAGATCATCTATATAATCATGGGGAACAGGCTCAGGATTGTAGGCTTCAAGATTTATATCCGATCCGAGTTTCGCCTTCTTTTCCCTGGCCTGCGAGGCCTTTTCGTCTAAATAGCGCATCGTATACACTCCTCATATCCGACCTTGCTGATGGTCCTGAAAATTTCGCCGGGATGGCTTGTGCAGGCCAACACGCCATC
>JAUWQS010000326.1 GCA_030610915.1 Pseudomonadota bacterium
AAAAACTCATTTCTATTATACTCTTTTTTTCCTGCATTTCTTTGATCTTCCCGGCCCGCGGACCGGCTGCAAATCCAGGCAATGACAAACCTGCGATCATCACAAGCATCACATTAGAGAGCCATGAAGGGAAAGATCAAAAACTTCTTATACCTCGGCGCAAGAGGGAATTTGTCTTCAGATATTAATTTTACCCTGAGAGGAAGGTTCTTTTATGATGCCGTCTTTGATTGGACGGATAATTACAGCGAAAAGGTGGAAGAGGATCAGGAGGCCGACAGTGACCTCCGGGATGCCTTTATGGATATCAGCCTCGGCAACTGGGATTTCCGCCTGGGAAAGCAGCAGATTGTCTGGGGAGAGGCGGTCGGTATATTCATGGCCGATGTGGTAAATGCCAAGGATTTAAGAGAATTCATATTACCCGACTTTGAGGATCAATACCATCGGATTCACCTTTGCAAAGGAGTTGAAGAACATAGTCTATAAAGGTGAATTCGTGTATGTGCCTGATAAATATCTTATGGTCTCCGATCCAGGTGATTCGGATGGGGTGGAAAAGAGCGATGTGCTCGACTATCTTCTGGGGTTTGATTATACCTTCTTTGAGAAGGTAGATTTCAACTTCCAGTTCATCCAGAGGATAATTTTCGATCATGAATCGGATATGTATGAAGATGAGGTAAGTTCGTCCTTTTCCATATGGCTGAGCACAGGCTTCTGGGAAAGTAAGGTTGAACCGGAGATCTTATGGATCTGTGGCCTTAACCAGACGGACTGGATGCTCAGGCCGAAGGTTAAATATAACTTCAGACCGGCATGGCAGCTAATACTTGGCATGGATATATTTGGCGGGGAAACCGATGGGTACTTTGGCCGGTTTCACGAAAAAGACAGGGTCTATACAGAGATAAGATATGAATTTTAGACCGTCAAGAGTAAAAGAGACGTGTATAAATGAAAATTCCTTGTGTCTTTTTCCGTAACAGTGAACCTCTGAACCCGTGAACGGTTACAAATCAAAGAAACCTCAATCACACACAATCGTCTCCGTGGGTGATCTCATCTCGCAGGTAACACCCCGCCAGGGGGATTCTGTATGAGCGCCCTGAACCCACAATTAAAAATGAGTTGACAAGTAAGACCCCTGAATGTAATCATAAAGTCAAATTAAGAAGGAGGGTTTTTATGCAGGTAATTGCGGAGGACATTAATCGAATAGTAAATCACCTCGTAGAAGAAGGAGATTTTGAGATTAAAATCCGGAAAATCCTGGAAAATGAGATAAGAAGAAGGCTTGCCCAATATGAAGTTATTGACAGAACATTCCAGAAAAAATACGGGATGAGTATCGAGCAATTTGAAAAGGAAAGGATTGTACAGAAGAAAGGTTACTCATTTGAGGTAGAAAGTGACTACCATGATTGGGATGCGGCGGTTGACACCATAGAAACACTTCAAGAGGATTTGGGGGATATGTGTCAGAATATTTAAGTATTGATGACCTCGAAAAGGATATTAAAAAGATAGCTTCAAGGGTCTCTTTTATTAGGAGCGCTCATATATTTCATAAAGGGCGCCATACTATCAAGTTACGGCTAAATATTACTGAAGAATGTTTTGTTCAGATTTACCAAAATATCAAAAAGAATCTCATCAATTACGTGGCTGTCTTAGGAACTGAGAGAATATATGGAAGAGATTGTGATGGTGGGATATGGCATCGGCATCCAAAAGGTAATCCCGAAGGTCACGATTTCTCAAAAGAAGGGTCGAAGAAAGTAGAACTGGAGACATTTTTATTTGAGGTTCAGGAACTACTTGTGGAAATGAAAATACTTTAAGAATCTTCAATCACAGACAATCGTCTCCGCAGGCGATCTCATTTCGCAGGTAACGCCCCGCCAGATTATTCTGTTTAAGCGCGCTGAACCCACAATTAAACCGGTATTCATTCAGTTCAGCCTCTTCTTCCTTCTGCCAGTCTAAGTCGATATTGATTTTACCACTGAGGGAGATAAGGTCTTCAATGGATTTTTTCTATATACTCCCTGATGGATAATTCAACGGCTTTAGTTTTAGTCTTAGCCTTTGTGTGGGCCAGGAGCGCTTCCATAAGATCATCTCTTATGTTAATTGTAGTTCTCATAACATCTTCCCTACTCGTCTTTTTTACAAAAGTATAGCAAATATATTCAACATATGCAATAGTCTGAACACTTCTTTACAGGGCGTGTATTATCACTGAACTCTGAACCTGTGAACGCTTACAATATATCTTATGTTTTTACTCCCGTCTTATAAAAACGCATTTTTTTCTTGTCTGTTCATCTCATCGATAGCAGTTATCTTGTTTTTCTCTGCGCCCGTTTTGGCAAATTCCCTTTCAAAACAGGGCAGGCATCCCATATCCGGCACAGAACTGGCGCAGCGGGTTTACGACCGTGATACAGGTGACGACTCGGTATCTCAACTGATTATGGAACTGATCAGCAAGAACGGCAGGAAAAGGGTGCGAGGACTTACAACTTACAGAAAGGATTATGGTTCGCTAAGAAAACAGCTTATCCGCTTTAATTCGCCGGCGGATATTGAAGGAACCGGTTTTCTCTCTCTTGAAAAAGAAGGTGGTGACACCGAACAGTTTCTATATCTGCCCGCCTTGAGGCGGACACGAAGAATTGTGTCCTCACAGAAAGACCATCGTTTCGTAAACACGGATTTTACCTTTGAGGATATGGAGAGAAGACCGGTGGAGGATTCCGACCATCGCATTACTGATCAGAAGAGAATAGACGGCACAGATTGCTGGGCGCTCGAAAGCAGACTCAGGGAAGAGGCCGGCTCGCAGTACTCGATGATCAGAAGCTGGGTTGCGAAAAAAATAAATGTTCCTCTTCTAATTAGATATTATGATAAAAAGGGAAACCTTATAAAAGAGTACCATGTCATAAAACTTGAAAACATCCAAGGCATCTGGACGGAAACAGAGGTGGTCATGGATGACCCGATAAAAAAACACCAGACGATCATGAGAATCAGGAAGATAGTCTATAACACAAACCTTCAGGACAATATCTTCACAAGGCAAAATCTGGAAAACTGGT
>JAUWQS010000071.1 GCA_030610915.1 Pseudomonadota bacterium
TGAGCTCACGCCGAAGCCTGTCAACTCGTAAATTCGTTTCATCTCTCCCCAATTTCTAATTTCCAATTTCAAGCCGTGAATGGCTAAGATTCGCAGTCACTTTTACATACCGGAGTTTACCCCTATTTATTGAGCTGATACAAAATATCAGTGATAATCTGCGTAGATCGGTAGCTAAATAATTACAAAAGTAACTATTCAGCCTACAACAGCTTCAACCTAAGCTACCCGAGTAGTTAACATCCTGCAGGAAACGTCAGGCAATAATCTGTAGCCGGAAAGGCATGCGGGAATAAAAACTGTTTCACCTTTCAGCACGTCTGTTTTCCCCCCGCCCCATCGAATCGTCAATCTGCCCTCAAGCAGAGAAATAATTGAAAAGTTGTCGGAAGTTTCCTCATCAGTTTCCTGGTTGATTTCCAGCAGTTCAACTACAAAACAGGGACAGTCGAGCAGGAGCGTTTTTTTGTTTTTGCCTTCATAAGTAGTGATCCCATCGAGTTTCCGGACGTTTGTCTGGGAATAATTAATGACATCCAGCGCCTTTTTTATATGAAGTTCTCTCGGTTTTCCCTCATTATCTACCCTGTCCCAGTCGTATAATCGATAGGTAATGTCCGAGTTCTGCTGGATTTCCGCCAGAACAATTCCCCTGCCAATGGCATGAACCATTCCGGCGGGGATATAAAAGGCATCCCCTTCCCTTACCGGAATCTCATTGAAACAGGTTTTTTTTTCTAACTGCAACTGCAGGTCACGAGGATTCTTTCTTTCAAGGAACCTGACAATCTCTCCGGGAGTGGTTCCCTCTCTTAGACCCAGGATGATACTGGATGCAGGTTCTGCATGGAGTATATACCACATCTCGTCCTTCCCCGAGTCCCCGGCATCTTCATGAAGCAGAACATACCTATCGTCAGGATGAACCTGCACTGAAAGTGTATCCTTCGCATCGATAAATTTTATCAAGAGCGGAAATCTGCTTGCTGTAGTATATGAAATGCCATAAAGGTCGTCTCTTCTTGCATTGCCCACCTCAAGCAGTGTCTTTCCGGCAAGGGGACCATTGGCAATGACGCTCCTTTCTTCTTGACGGATTGCAAGCTCCCAGGATTCGCCGACAGGCATACCGGGCGGGAGATCCTTTCCGAGGAGAGTTTCCAGTTTTCTTCCTCCCCACGGCTTTTCCTTGAAGATTGGTTTGAGTATGAGAGGGTATAAAGAAATATCGTTCATGGGTTCATGGGTTCAAGAATTGGTGACTACTCAGGTTGTCAGATTTACGGTTCATGGTTGATAATTTTGTAGGCGTTCACGAAAATTAGAAATTGGAAATTTGGCCTTCATGCTTTGGTACTATCAACTCGTTTCATCTCTCCAAATCGTTCTTTATTGTGCCGGCGTAGCCACAAAGAGCTTTCGGTGAATTCGCTTCGCTTAATTCACCCTACAAGCTTTTCCTCATCTTTTCCTATTCAACATTCGATGTTCGATGTTCATTTGGGGCAGTATTTCTTGCCTGCACTGCTTTGTGGAAACTACCCAAATTTCTAATTTCCAATTTCAAGTTTCAAGCCGTGAACGGCTACAGATATTCTTTCATATTATTTTTTTCGAGTATCTCCACAATCTTCTTAACATCCTGAGAGGACTGCCTTCTGCATATCAGGAGAGAGTCATCCGTTTCCACAACAACAATGTCCTTCACTCCTACCAGGGCAACCAGTTTGTCGGGGCTGTAAACAAATGAATTTGAAGAATCAACCCCGATAAAACGCCCCCTGACGGCGTTGCCATCTTCATCTTTGTTAAACATTTCCCAGAGGGCATTCCAGCTTCCCACGTCACTCCAGCCGAAATCCCCCCTGACAAGCAGCGTTTCACCGGCTTTTTCCATAACTCCATAGTCTATGGAAACCGGAGTTAGCTCCTGATATACTTTATAAATAATATCCTTTTCGCCATCAGCGCCGAGGGCATCTTCGATTTCCCGGAGTCCTCTGTAAAGATCCGGAAGACATCTTTCTATCTCATGCAGTATCGCTGAGACCTTCCATATAAACATTCCGCTGTTCCAGAAGAAATCCCCATCCTGCAGAAAGTCTTCCGCCTGCTTGAGATCAGGTTTTTCCCGGAAGGATTTGACCTCAAATATCTCCTCGCCCTCGATAATGGCTGCCGGTTTGCCCTGTTCCATATAGCCGTAGCCGGTTTCAGGACGTGTGGGTTTTATTCCAATGGTCAAGAGGTGGTTTCCTCTTTGCGCCATCTCGCCGGCTATTGAGAGGGTACGCCGGAAAGCCTCTTTGTCTGCAATATAATGATCCGAGGGAAGCACAACCATGACACCCTCAGGGTCTCTCTTTTTGATATGCATCGCCGCCAGCCCGATACACGGGGCAGTATTCCTTGCGAATGGTTCAATGATTATATTTTTCTCCGGCAGATGAGGCAGTTGCCGCATAACCTCGTCAGAGTGAGTGGCTCCGGTCACAATCAGGATGTTCTCTGTCGGAATCAATGGCCCTATCCTCCCGACGGTTTCCTGTATGATTGTCTTTTTACCTGTGACGTCCAGCAGGTGTTTTGGCATCTTCTCCCTGCTTTTAGGCCAGAATCTGGCACCCCTGCCTCCCGCCATGATTACTGCGTACATATCTCTTAAATCCTGTTTCAGACGTCGTTTTTATTAGATTGTTTAAGCTAAAGGCTCAGAGGAAAAAGGACTCGAGCATCTTGGTTTTAAATCTTTCAGCCCTCGGCTTTGAGCTCAGAGCTTTGAGCTTTCAAGGGAACGAGGAGCCTCTGAAGGCATATCCACGGGCTTCACAAACTTAGCGATGACATCCTTTGTGTTCAATATATTCAATTTGTTAAACAGAAAGGAAAACTTATCCTCCAACTCCTCTCCGATCTCCTTCCGAATCTCCGAAGGAAGCCCCCACATCTCCTTTTTGAAAGGACCGATCCCCTTCTTTCTGGTCTTATATATAAACTGCTCTTCCGTGTCCCCCTCTTTCCTTTCACCGCTCAGCTCAGTGCTTATATAATTATAGATTTTTTCTCTCAGCTCTGCCGGAAAATCTTTGCTATCGTAAATGATATTCTGAAATCCCGTTGCGAGATGGATCTCGGCAGTCCCTGTCTCCGGAAATTTATCAAATACCTCATCCGGGAGAGTGGAGGCGCCGTGCTGGACGGCGCCGGAAAACCCATATTAGGACCTGGCGGCGTCAGAGAGTTTTTTTAGTGTATCGAAGTCAATCTTCACTTTGGCAATCGTTCCGTCCGGCAGAGGCACTCCGCCGTGTGTGGCTCCAGTCTGCACGCTGATCTTGCTGATTCCCTTCGATCCTTCTCTTTTTTTACTCAGTTCTTCAAGGTAACCATCCATGAAGGCCCGCAGTTCATCAACCGTGCTGTTTTTTTTCCCTATCTCTCCAATCTCACCACCAACAGAAATCGTGACTCCCTCAGGTTCCAGGTCACGAATCAGGGCAGTCATATCGGCCGCGATTGTATAATTCTTTTCCTGCTGTTCCTTAATTGTGGCTTTACTCAAATCCACCACAGTAGAGGTATCGATATCGATATTATAGAATCCACCCTCAATTCCTTTTTTTATCAGATCCTGGATGGCTTCGATCTCTTTATTGGGATTCTCGGCAAATTTCTTTGCGTTAATCTGGAAATGATCACCCTGAATAAATAAAGGTCCCCTGAATCCAGACTTGATGGCGGCGGCGGTAACTGCTGAAGTGTATTCGACCGGCGCCTGATCGGTATACCCGATTTCCGAACGGGCGATCTCAAATATAAACGCCCCTATATTCCCCTTAATCGCAGAGCGAAAAACCGCCTGGGCGGAATCATAAGTTAACGCGCGCAGATTAATGGCAGGGACTGTGATGCCCGACACATCCCCTCTTCCCATGGCTTCATAGAAAGACTGAATCGATGCGGGAATAATGCCAAGGGAAACTCCAGCCCGCATGATAAGCCAGGCAGCGGCCTTCGCAATTTCTTTTTGGGGGCTGAAAACGGCGGAATAGATCAGGTCATCTATCAGCCTGCTTCGGAGACTGTCTTCGTCCAGTATCTTAACATCATTACCAACGACCTCTAATATTCCCTTCACTTCTCTCTTCAACTGGTCAATATTTTCATAAATCATTCTTCTCACCTCTCGAAAGCCTTTGGGGTCAGACCCCATTTAAACCACTTAGACCAAAAACTCCTTTACCTTTTCTACCTCAAACCGGCTCCCGATATAGATGGGTGACCGCTGGCTCAGTTTCTCAGGTTCGATAGACAGGATGTCCTCTTTGCCGTTTGTGGCCATTCCTCCTGCCTGTTCCATAATAAACGCCATAGGTTGAAGCTCGAAAATGAGCCTCAATTTCCCTTTTGGTTTTCCCTTTACGGAAGGATAGGTGAAGATTCCTCCTCTTTTGATTAAAACCTGATTGATGTCAGGCACAAAACCCCCGCTGTAACGCAGTTTGTACCCTTCCCTTTCAAGATATTCCACAAATTTCAGATGTTCCGGAGTCCAATCCCTCCTTATTCCTCCTAAACTGTAAATATATCCCCTCTCCTTTAAGGTGATATTTTCCTCCGATAAAACATATTCCCCCTCTCTGTTCAGGACAAACTCGTGAGTTCCTTTACCCGTAGAATATACCATTGTAATAAGAGGACCATAGGTGATATACATCGCCGCCACAAGACTGCTTTTGCCCACGGTCAAAACGGGTGTGTCATGATGAATACCGATGATCGTCCCGATTGCCAGATTGGTATCCACAAGAGAAGAACCGTCCAGTGGATCTGCGGTCACAAAATATTTTTCATCCCCCTTTCCTATGTGCGTCACTGTATCCTGTTCTTCGGAGGAGTATTCCCGCACAAACCCCGAAAGCCTGAGTCGATTCTGGAGTATTTCATCGGAACTCTTGTCCAGAACAAGCTGTTCTTCACCGTAAATATTCTTAGTGCCGGCAAATTTTCGATTGGATTCCTGTATCCTGACCGAGATGTATTTTCCTGTCACCGCTATCTGCCATATTAACCGGCGCAGATCAGGCTCAATACCTGCCATCCACATGTGACGTCGCAAATCAACAGAATCCCTGGATTCATCCGATATATCTTCCATGTTTAATCCTTTCTCTGGCAAATGCCAAATGGTGCCGAAGCCGGGATTTGAACCCGGACAAGCTTAAGCTCACCAGACCCTGAACCTGGCGCGTCTACCAATTCCGCCACTTCGGCACTTCTAAATTATATTCAATTTACCCTGAATTGTCAAGTTCAGAGGTCAGACCCTCAGAGGGCAACAAGCTTTGACTGTATTGGTTGCCCATAAAAACCACGGGCCATGCGATCGAATCGTTCAGAAACATCGGTTGTAAGAAAAACCTGTGTTGAACCCTTTGTAAGTCTTCCTTCAATCTCCGGATGCCTCAGTAGATAATCCTCGAGTTTTTTGGCCACGATATACCCTTGTTCAAGAATGGTTACATCCGTGGGAACATGCCTTTCAAACATCCGGTAAAGGATTGGATAATGTGTGCAGGCAAGAAGAAGGGTGTCGATGTCCTGTCCCTGATCAAATAATTCCTTCATGTATCTCCTGACAATCATCTCAGTCCCTTCCCAGTCCTGTTCCCCTGCTTCAATGATCGGGACCAGAAGGGGGCAGGCCTGCTGAAAGATATCGATAGAATTGTTCAATTTGTTGATTTCTCTGGTGTAGGCCCTGGATGCGACAACCCTCTCAGTTGCCAGTAAGCCCACCTTATTGCTTGTGGTTCTTTCAACGACCTCTTCAACACTTGGCCGGACGACACCAAGAACCCTTCTTTCAGGATATGTCATGAGCAGATATTCCTGTTGAATTCTCCGAAGCGCTCTGGCAGATACAGTGTTACACGCGGTAATAATCAGTGGGCATCCCTCTCTGAAGAGAAAAGCCACCGCCTGCTTCGTAAACTCATAAACTATCCTCTCAGAGCGATCTCCATAAGGCACTCTCGCATTGTCACCGAGATAGAGATAGTCATATTCGGGAAGCTCTGCCACAATGCTTTTCAATACCGTCAAACCACCAAAACCGGAGTCAAAAACGCCTATCATAAGTCACCATTTGTTTGATATAAACGTCTTGAACCCTTTACGTTCATGAGCAAGGGCTTTGTCTAAGGATGCATTATTTTGGTACCCGATCAGGTCCTTTACAACTGCCAGCATATCCTGTTTAACAGCGCATATATCCGCGGCTATCTGTTTCGCGCGCGGCACAAGTTCCTCATAAGAAACCACCTCATTTACAAGACCGTATTGCAGGGCCTCCTCAGCGGAAATGAACCGGCAGGTGAAGGACATCTGCCTGGCCTTTCGCTGACCGACTGCCTGCTGGAGAAGCTGTGTCATCCCCCATCCCGGATGGATTCCCACCTTTGCATGGGTATCAGCAAAAGAGGCTTGTTCGGAGGCAATGAGAAAATCACAGTTCAGAGCAATCTCAAAACCGCCTGTGATGGCATGACCATTAATTGCTCCTATTATGGGTTTTTTACAGGCAGAAATTACGTCCGGAAAGTCCCTCCCGTCACCCCTGGCATCAAAAAGATTGTCAGTCCCGAGTACGGCAAGGTCAAGACCGGAAGAGAATGATCTACCTTTGCCGGTAATTATTGCAACTTTAATATCATCATTGCCGGCTACCTCATCAATGTAATTATAGAGATGCTTCAGTAAATCCTGGTTAATGGCGTTGCGCCTCTCAGGACGATTTAAATAAATAAGGGCTATCCCGTTTTCAACCTCGAACAGTACCGGCTTTTCCATACCTGATCTCCTTCTTTGGGGTCAGACCCCGAGATAAACCTTAATCAAAGGTCTTAACATCCAACAGCGCATTTTTATCACCTTTGATGATCTCTCCATGACCGGGATAGATAATCCTTGGCCTGATTGTATTACACAGATAATTATAAGAATCGGTCATCATCTTCCTGCTCCAGTAAAATCGATTCAATCTTCCGCAGCCCCCCTTTTCCATATTCAGTATCAGATCGCCGCAGATAAGTTCGCCGGATGCACCATTGTAAAAGGATACAGAATCCTCAGTATGGCCCGGCGTGGCTAAAACTTCCCATTCATCAAAACCGATTTCATACCTCTCCGCACCCTCACACCCGAAATAACCGATTCTATCCTGCTCGTAGGGAAGACCAACAATATCCCTGAGACCTGGAAGAGGTATGCCGGCAAAACTCTCAAACAGCAGGTGGGAAAATCTTTTTATGTATCGGGTGCTTGCCAGAGATGCAGGCACAAGACCGACAAGCCAGTGTTTTATAAGGGATATCTTCCTTTTGCCGTCCAGATAGTCTTCCACCATGTAATTGAAGAGTACCTTCGTAGTCGGCGGGCACTTATTGAGGAGATGGCCGATCCCTCCGATATGATCTATGTGAAAATGGGTTGAAGCAATGTACAAT